>NZ_JAXBVE010000003.1:0-202671 GCF_035181445.1 Photorhabdus africana | reverse complement strand
GCCCGTAAGCCTGAAGGTCTCTGGTCCAACGTGCCTGTTCAATGAGCCCAACGACCTGTTGCTTATCAGGCGCAAAGAGCAGAACGGAATGAGCATGCATACCTCTGGAATACTTATTGGATGTGGTGTGCCCCATCTCATCTCGAACCGTAGGGTGGATAAATTCCAGCGAGGTCGTATCTTCAAGCGCGAGGAGGCAATCATAGTGCTTAACCTGCTCAGCGGTGGCGGCAAAGCCAGCTTCTGCGATAGCTTGAGGATTAATGGCTTGATTGCGAGTAAAACGATAAGCGGCTTCGATATCCGCAGGGGATTTTAAAGATTGCACGAGAGACTCTCCTAAATGATTTGCAAGAGAAGAAGTCAGCTTGATTAGGCGCTTAGTGCGGCGACTATCCCCTAAATCAGCATATTGAAAAGTTTCTTTTGCCCATTGTTCAGCATCTGTTGAAAACATCATACGTGACCTCAACGTAGTATTTCTTATTGAGATCAGCCAGGTAGAAAAAGGTTCAAAAAATCCCTCGATTTAATCGAGGGATTTGTGTAGAAGAGACAGCCATAAGGCGGGGGAAAAGACAGAGATGGCGTTTGTTTTTCAAACATAACACATGATAATAAAAGGATTTATGAAAATAAGTGTCCACACTTTGACCACATCGACATAAGCCCCGATTTTTTCGGGGCTTCAGAACGTTGATAATGCAGCCTGATTTGCTGCATACTTGATGTATTAACTATTAATACACTGGTGAGATATGAGAAAAATTACTACTGTCAGTATGGGCGAACAACTTGACGGGTTCGTACAGCATATGATTGAAAGTGGCCGTTATGGAAATGCCAGTGAAGTTATACGTTCGGCGCTGCGTTTGCTGGAGCAACAAGAAGCTTACGATGAGATTGTACGCAAGGCGGTTATTGCTGGCTTGGAAAGTGGGGAAAGCTCGCTGACCCTACGGGATATAGCGGAACAACGGAAACGCAGACATAATGTATAAGCTCACGGATCAGGCTGCTGAAGATTTTGCTGGGACTTATGATTATACACTTTTGCAGTTCGGTGAAGCTCAGGCTGACCATTATACGGAGGCACTGGAAGCATTTTTTGACACGCTAGCTGAGATGCCACATATAGGAAGGGAATACCCATCTGTCCCAGGTGTAATGCGGGTTGAGTTTCACCGTCACACGGTTTTCTATACTATCCGGGATACCGATATTCTGATTGCGCGTATCCTTCATCAACAGATGAATCACCCCCATCATCTTCTTTGAGCGGGCGGGTGCTACGTTGTGCTGTGGTCCTGCGAGCTGCCATTGCTGATCGCAATGCTTTGTTGTTTTTATTTCTGGAGAACAAGCATTTTATGGCAGGAGAAGTGAAAATAACGCCCTAACGGGGGATTAGACCGGATTAATGAGGAAAATGGAGGGCATTATGATTCATAATGAAAGAAAAAACCCCGTTATTTTCAACGAAGTTTGTCAGCAGTCTGAAGCCCCTCATACATGTATGAGGGGTTATAAGCCCTTTGCGGGAGAAATTTTTAACAAAGCCCTCATGGGGAATAATCATACTCTAGTTGATAGAATCCAAAAGTCAACTTTCAGATTTACCGATAAGATTTGATGCGCCGATGATTTTGATTGTTGCACGTTGTATCCTTTCAATATCTTCACACGTCAAATATTGCTGAAATCGTTCATAGCTAAAATAACGTGCTCAAGCACCAAAAATATTCGTTTTTAGTAACTGATATTCATGTCACTTCACCTTGCCAAAAAATTTATACACAAGCCATCTTTGTATAAATCAACCAGATCAAATAAAACATATAGCAACTAAATCTTTAATTATCATTAAAATAGGTAGTTTCCGGGTAGCTACGATAACTGCCAACTTTTCTCTACACCAACCATAAGAACAAAAACATTCGTTTGTACAATCCCATTCTTCTGACCGATAGATCAGTGGTTTATCCATTGCAAAAAGCTATTGCCAAATCTCCTCAAATGGCAATTAGTTAACGCAACCATTGTCTGCAAAATTTTTTGAGATTTGAGGCTATGGCCCTTGGTTATTTATTGTTGGCGTTGCATGGCGTGTAACAACGGCGTATGATGTTACGCATGGTGTAACAAGGACGGGAACAAATGATTAAGTCATTTAAACACAAAGGGCTGAAACAACTTTTTGAAAAAGGAGTTATTTCAGGCATCCCGGCGCAGGATGCTGTCCGAATCAATGACCGCTTACAGGCCATCGACACGGCTAGCATGATAGAAGATTTAAATATTCATGCCTACAAGTTACACCCCTTGAAAGGGGATCGGGCTGACATATGGTCAATTACTGTCAGAGCTAACTGGCGCATCACATTCGAATTTAAAAATGGTGATGCTTACATTTTAAACCTAGAGGATTATCACTAATGAGACAGGCTATTGTTTCTCATCCGGGCGTTATGGTATCCAACATGCTGGAGGATTTAGGGGTTGGCGTTCGCCAGTTTGCTAAAAACATCGGCGTAACTCCAGCGACGGTTTCCCGCTTTCTTTCGGGCAAAACAGCGTTAACCCCAGCACTTGCCATCCGACTGTCTGCTGCGCTGGGGAGTAATCCGGCGTTTTGGATGCGCTTACAGACGAACTACGACTTGCGCCAACTGGAAGATGAGATCGACACATCAGGGATCATTCTATACGGCGACAATGACAAAACGCCGCAGCTCACTTCAAAGCATTAAGCAATAGTAATAAAGCTAACAAATGTGGAGGCCAGTGTGTGTAGCCCACATTTGTTGGCGGTTATCGCAGCTACCCGGTCACTATCCCAAATAACAAATTAAACATTAAGAATATTATTAAGTAAATTTTGACAAAAAAAGCACTAATAAATGTTACATATATCGTCAGCGACATTTCTAATAACTGACGGTTAACTTTATGATTAACAAGCGTTTAAAAGCCGCTTGTTTGCGTGCCAATATCACGCAAGAAAAACTCGGAATTGCGGCTGGCATAGATGAAAAGTCAGCACGAGCGAGAGTGTCACAGTATGAAAATGGAACTCATCAGCCAACCTTTGAAACAATGTGTGCGTTCTCCAAGGTATTAAACATTCCTGAATGCTATTTTTATATTGTAGATGATGATTTTTCTAATGCTGTTTTGGCTATTCATCAGATTTTAGTGAACCACAGATACGTCCCTGAAAATTGAATATAGTTTGTTTCATCAGGTACTGGTCAGTGATGCGCTGGTGCAACAGCAGGTTTTCCAATGGCAGGATCGGCGTGTAGTTGTAATCGATGAACAGCTTGCCTGCTTTCAGGGTGTCCTTGGTGTTAGCGCTTTCGTCATACCAGCACTGGCCGTCTATCAGGTAACCATTGGCTTTTAGTTCGCGCAGCTTGGCATTGATGCCCTCGATAATATCGCGTACCAGTGAAGGCATCAGCGGCTTGTCAATTGCCCACATATGCGCATCAGCCATCGTGTCAGCCAGTACCTGCGCCGTGCGTGTGTCACTCTCGAACTGAAACAGCGGATCATCCGAACAGGTGCGAGAACCCCAAAAGCGAAAACCATTCTTCCGGATCAAGGTCGTAACGGCGTTCTGGTTAAGCAGGTTGGCATCGGTGGCAACATCCTGCAAATCCCAAAAGACATCGGCAGAAATCCCTGTCACACCATTGACACCAACGTTGGACAGGGTTTTGTGCCAGCCAGTTTCCTCGTCGATTTTGGCACGCAGGCCCAGCGCACGAGCCGTTGCGTATGCGATAGACTCGCTATTTTTGACCGTATCCCAACTGAGGAAATCCGGCCAAATCAACATCAGTTCGCGCTGATTAAAATTGTTGCGGTATTTGATAGCGTCGGCAATGGTCTTGCAGCCATAAGCATTGACATAAGCCATTGCCCGCAGCTTTTGAGCGATGTCGGCAAGGGCTGTTACGACGGGTTGGGTATCATGACCAGGCACCCCCAAAATACGCGGTTTGATGCCGAGCTGACCTTGTGCCGCAAGCAGTGCCTGCATTCCCGTTTTTTTGCCTTCGTCGGTAACGCCGCCAATGATATTCGACGTGGTTTCGACTTCGGTTTCCCCTTGAGCCACACGCACAACAACAGTCACGGGTTTGGACTGGTCGGCAATCGCTCGCAGAACATGGGACAGTGTGCCCGTTTTGCCGGCCTTACTACTGGCAGTCAGAACGTCGGTTAACAAGACAGGTGTGTTCAAGGGAAAAGTTTTGGTGTCAGCATCATCCGCTGTGCAGACTAGCCCGACAATAGCGGTGCTGACAGTGGTAATGGTGCGCGTGCCCTCGTTGATTTCCTGCACGCGGACGCCATGATGATAATCTTGTGCCATAGCGAAAGACTCCCGTAATGATGATTTCGCTATGGTGATCGCTGTGACAATAAAATTCAGTTGATTGGGTAAGTATCAGGGATAGCACAAAGTGGAGAATATCAAAAAAGTCACAAGGACATTTACCCCCTGAGCAATTAATAAGAAGTCATCGAATTAAAAGATTCAGTCGTTACATTACGCACTATGAAACTTAAAATAGAAGAAGTTGCATAAATAGAGATGAGAAATAGGGTAGATACCTCACAGACTCCCGATATCAAATAGTCAGAGCCGCTCCAATAAGAACTAAACTACTGCGGCTCTGATTCCATTATTCTGAGGGGTTTTCAGGCCAATGAATATCTGGTACTAAATTAACATCAACGCGGTTCAGTAATACCCGATATTTTTTCAAAGCGGCTAACAGCGATTTTTCCTCATCACTCGCCATCCCCAAATCTACCGCATCTTGTAACGGGGCTATCTGTTTACCTACCGTGAGCATAATTTGCTGTTTCTTATGTTCTGCTTGTTGCTGCTGTTCCTGTCTAAGCTTTATTTTATCACTTTCTGATATTATCCACTTTTCACCATCATATTTATGATAAACGGACGGAGCACGTTCAATGAGTACTGGATAACCCTCTTTATTACTGACAATTGATAAACCGCGCGATTGCCCCTCAAGTAATTCATTGTGTTTTTCTGCTGTTATTTCAACACATTCTTCATGAACTTCATTATAAAAAGCGCCTTCTTTTCTGGAGAAATAAACCATTTATACCCCCCAAAATAATATATGTACAACTCTGTCTGGATTCTCATTACTGTTAGGAGTGCCAGCTTGATATTCAAATGTCGATAGTGTTGCATTACGTACTAATGTGTGACCCGTTGATGTATTGATACTCGACATACTGGCAATATAGCCAAAAAACTTATTTTTAAAAGAAATTGGATAATTGACTTTTACCCATGATTGTTGACTGGATGCAACTTTAACCCATTGAATCATTATTCCCGTATCCCCGCATTGCCACCAACCATTTTCAGATTTTATCGCTGCATTTTGTAGCGCAAGAGTACCGCTTCGCTCAGGTATTAGTATATTGTAACGCCGCCGATTGCTCGGATCGTTAGAATAGATATGCAACAATTTTCCTTCTGAGCCGTTAATTCCTACCACATACCCATCTTTCGATTTGAAACGCAATTCAGGAAAGGGCGTTTTGCTATCAATCAGTAAACTACCAACGGTGGCGCTTTTATCGCTAGAAATACGCAAGAAAGTATTATCATTCTCTGCTCGCGTATATGCTCCCACATCTCCAGCACTCAAACTTAGATCCCCTGTCAACGCCTTACCGTTGATTTTCCGGTTGCTCGGTACTGCTCCTTTAGCCAACACCACCGTTTCCAACAAATTGAGATTTTTCACAAAAACATTTTTGTCAGGAATGTCAGCGCCATTCTCTTTCCTGGACAATCGACTATTTGCATTATCATTAGCATCGGTCGCATTCTGGTTTGCCGTGTTTGCCAGTATGTTGACTTCATTCACACGAGAATCAATTTCCCCTTTGGTATACGCCCCAATATCCCCCGCATTCAGTGAAATATCAGAAGAAAGCGCCTTCCCGTTCACCTTACGATTAGTAGGCACACGGCCATTAGCGTTATTGTCCGCGACATTTGCCAAGTCATACGCCGCCTTAACCGCCTTCGGGGTTGCCGCGTGGATTTCACTACTACTATCTACTGCGCTGCTCAAAACAACGAAACCCTTATCTTTTAGCGTAGCGTCAGGGTGGTTAGGGTTCTTCACATGAGTTTGAATCGACTCGTCCACATATTCCCGCGTTGCCAGCACCACGGAGGGATCAACTTTCAATGTTACTGTGTCGGTACTGCTGACAATCAATACCATACGAATAGTCTGTGTACGCCCTGAGCCTTCCTGTAACTGCGGTTTGTAAGTCTCCGCGCAATTTCCGACTGCAATCAGCACGCCGTCTTTATCAAACAGGCCAATTTCCCGTATCCACCAACCACCCTCGTTTTCGGGGATTACCTGCTCAGCAATAATCTGGTTAGTATTCTTGGGATCAACATTTAGCTCATCAATCGCCGCACGACGGCGTTCGTTAACCAGTTTAGTCTGTGCAGTATCTGGTGTCGGCAAGCTTCCGCCACCATCACCAACAGCCATATGGGTGATTTCAATCTTGGTACCCAACGCGGCGGCATTTGCCAGCTTATCCGCGCCCAATTGAGTTAACAGGGCAAAATATTTGGTCCTCATGACTCAATCCTCACATCATCAATAATATGCACTCCAACCCCTACTACATCAGAGCCAATGGCGGTAATTAATTCCGAGATATAGGGGTAAACGGTTAATACATCACCGCTGTAACTGGCGACAGGGCAATAATTTTCGCCACTGGTCTCCAACTGAATAGACATACCGACCAAATGCCGTGAAGCGGGTTTGGCATCAAAAATCAACCGTTCTAGTTCTTGATAGGTGGTCTCGGTGATACCCGTTTCCATGACGCCAATATCCAACCGGAAAGTACCGGGGACATCATTGGTTTGCCACCATTCGATAACACGGATGAGATAACCGAATGGTTCCACTATTCGCCGGATTGCGCCAATGGTTCCCTTATGTTTATGAACAAACATCGACGCCTTAATTGACTCGCGTTTAGTATTCTCCGGCCAGTCCATATCCCAGCGGTCAACCGACCACGCCCACGCCAGATAGGGGAGCAACTTCACTGGACACCGCTCAGGACTCCACAAGTCACGCAGGGGAACCGGCACATTTGACAGACTGGCGAGGGCTTCAGCGGCGGCCACTTCCAGCAGTGATGATCCAACAGGTAACAAACGGTTATTCATCCGCTCCCCCAATCACTACCTGCGCACGTGTGCAAAAACTCGCTTGAGTTTTATCCAGAATCACATCCTGCGCCGGAGCTTTCAGGTTAACACGCTGAACACCGGGCATATGCAAGACAGCAAAAATGGCACTGCACACGATATCGCGGCCAATCCGGTGTTGCTCGGCAGTGTAACGCGCCAGTCGTTCACGCACAGCCTGCAATATCGGCTCATATTCCGGGGTTGGGTACAGGTACAGCACGGCATCAATTTGATAATCGACAATCTCCGCAGACTGTACAGTCAGGCGATCGGCCACGGGGCGAACGTTTTCATCATTCAGAGCAGTATTCACGACCGCAATCAATTCATCACTGGCCGCGCCGTTCCCCTCACGTGACAAAATACTGACTGTGACACAGGCAGGCGCTGGGCTGATCACCGACGCATCGGCAACCCGTCCGTCAGCACTGCGCGCATGGTATTCATAGGATGCCACAGGGCCGGCGACGCTTAACCCCTCGAACGCTTGAGGAATGCGTACCCGAAAATCAGCGTCAGATTCCAGCACCACAGAGATCGGCGGTATGGAGAGATTGTCAGCGGGCTGTAATACCAAACGCTGTACATTGTTATTCGCCCCCAGTTGGTCTAAGTCGCTGCCTGTGGCATACGCTACCATCGCCGCCCGCGCTGCCTCATTAACGCGCTGACGCAAGAGCAATTCCCGATAGGCGTTTTCCTGCAACAGTTTGGTGATGGGTTCGGATTCCAGCGCCAACGTGCGGGTGATAGCATCGCGATGCTCTGGCGGATACAGTGAAATCAGTTTTTCTTTTCGCTCGGCCAGCAGGGTTTCGAAATCCAGCAGTTCGACAACCTCCGGCGTCGGTAACTGGCTAAGGTCGATGGTCGGCATGGTCACCCCACAGGCACAGAAAAAGCAACCGGGGCATTGGATAGCTGATACTGGCCGCTGATATCAACAGTCATGTGTCCGGCTTCACCTTGATTGATAGTGATAGCGGTCAGGGTAATGCGGGGTTCCCATCGCTGGATGGCGGTATAGCACGCAGCCATAATTTGCAGACGTAAAGCAGGATTTTGGGGCGCATCAATCAGTTCGGATAACAACGAACCATATTGGCGGCGAGTAATACGGCTACCCATCGGCGTTAGCAAGATATCGCTGACTGACTGGCGAACATGGGCAATATCGCTGATAGCCTCACCCGTCTGTCGATTCATACCAAGGTACATCATGATATGGGAACTCCCGATGTACTGTCACCGGAGCGCACACCGTGGTGTCGGTGCGAATCCACCACAACCCCGTTAGAACTGAATTCACCCCCTACATGAACGATATTGCCACGCATAGTGCCGCCTTTTTGCACTTCCAGACTGCCCGTAGTCAGATGGTGAGTGCAAATGACGGTGGGTGTATCCAATGTGATCTGATTGTCGGCCATACAAGTGATTTCTGGTGCAGTAACATGCACGGAAGCCGACGCGGTAATCGTGGCGGTCTTAATACCTGTGACAGTTAAGGCGCTGATCTGTGGTTCGTATTCCATCACAGCACCATCAGGAAAAGCGATACACACCGCTTCTGGTGATGCCGAAGGGGCTGGAAACTCATCAGAAAAAATCGCAGGCAGTATAAAGGCCGTGGTCAAGTCACCACCAAGGGATAACAATAAAACCTGCTCATCAACACTGGGTACCCACCATGTTCGGGAACTTCCCGCTCTGGATGTCAACCAATGCAACCAGTCAGTTTCAAGATTGCCTGTCATAACCCGGCACATTCCCCGTGTAGTATCTACCTGGGTAATAACACCGATTCGGATCAGGTTGCGCAATCGGCGCAACAGTTCAGTTAATTGTGTGTTCATGCAGACAACAATGTCACCCCAAACCCTCACCTGCACGTCATAGGGTTTGTGTACTGACTGGCACACATCCGTGGGTGAGATGGGAAAGTATCTGGTCTTCGATATGTTGAATATCACTCTGTGTCAGTCCCAAAAGTCGCCGCGATGGATATTTGACTTCAATGTTTTTCCCTTTCATGCGCTCCTTTAACCCGAACTGATGCACACGAGCAACCGCAGTGACTTTCGATGCGAAAAAGATAACGGCTTCCCGATCACTGGCGGACAAACGTAAGTAACGCGCGGTAGCCAGTTTCTTAAACATGCGGGTCTTTTTATTGGATTTTCGGGTACTGATCCGGTCGGTTTTGACGTCCAGAAAACGTTGGATATCGCGTTTGTAAAAAGTACGCTGACTTTTACGCTCAGCATCATAGCCAGTAATCATTTCACCCTTCTTGCCCTTGCGGATTTGCCAATTTTTCAAGGTGCGAGGTTCACCACGCCAGATGAATTTTATACCATGCTGTACAGTGCGGGTTTGTGCCTTGCGTTGGGTAAAGCGGCTGCCGTCAGGGTTACGCTGGGATCGGATACGTTGCATTTGGCTCTGTCGCAAGTCCCGCGCAATATCACGGGCCAGTTGCTTTCGACTGGCGGGAGAAAGTTGATTCAACAGGGCGGTTAGTGCGGTATCCAAAGGCTGCAATGCGTCACTGTTCATCTCACCACCTGTCAAACGGGTTTTCAGGCTCAGAAATGGCGCTCACTGTGCTGACCGGCCCTTGCTGGGTGACCAGTATACGCTCGGTCAGTTTCAGGTCGATACTGATATCAGCGGTGTCATCATTGAGAATATTCACGTCAAAGGTAAAGCCGCTGCGGCGATTGTCAGGATGAGCGAAAATATCTGGCTGGTGCTCGCGTATCCAGTGCCCGATAACCGCCATGAGCACATTCTGATCATCGGGATAGGCTTCAATAATCAGGTTTAGCGTGTATTCATATTCGTAAGACAAGGAGAGCACCATTGTCGCCAGCACAGTGCCATCTTCAACAAACAAATGCAGGTATTCAGGGTTGTCGCGCAAGTAGGGGAGCTTTTCTGTCAGGACTTTTCGCAAGGCGTTAGGCTTATTCATGTGTCACCTGTCTAATCTGTTCTATTTGTCGAATGGCCTGTTTATCCAGATTGCACTGTTCAATAACCGCCAATAACTGTGCATTCAGCAACAAGCTATCACCCCATGTCATTGGGTCGGCTATGACCGGGGGCAGACAGTCAGCGAGCAGATGCATCGGAATCGGCATCAACGGTACCTGAACGTATTCGGTTCGCGTGCTGCTGCAACCGGACAACAGCCCTATCAGGAGCAACACGACGGGCGCAATCATTCCCGACAACAGCGGTATTGATCGCCGCCTGAATTTGTGCGGCATCCACGGCTGATCGCTCCCGATTTTCGTTATTAACCCGTGAGATATCATTGATTATTCTGATGGTTTGGAATGCGTTATCGGTAATGGTTTGCTGTTGCTTATACCACTGGTTCAGCGTTTGGTATTCATCGCTTTTTTGCTGATACTCACCGTAATAGAACCAGAGCAGGCCGGACACTGCCACCAGCATACTCAAGGTGAATATGTGCAGATTAAACCTCATAACAGCGCAAACGCCCGTTTAATGATCGTATCGGCATACGGTTGCTGTCCGTTCTCCATTTGAATGATGGCGCGAACCAATCGGGTCATGATCACCGGATTATCAACATCAATCACCGCATTACAGGGAATACCAACCGCCCGGCTCATATATGCAATGTAATTTTCGGTATCATTTTCATTCGGGGGTGCCCAACGAGAAATTATCTGCCGGATACTGTTCAATCCGTATTTTCGTTCATAATTGCGGATAATCTTGATAATGGCCCGTATGCCGTATTCTGGTGATACAAATTGACAAAATGACGGGTCTGTTTGTGTGTCGTGTAATCCCAGCCATTTATCGCCGTGGCGGATATTGCCCGGATTATGGTTGCGAGCACCTCTAGTCATGTGATTTGTCTCCCAAACGTTTATTGATTGCGCGAAGGGCAAATTCACGCAGTTTTTCAACACCAATAAAACCAATGGTGCCTCCCAAAGCCGGTGAAACACTGCCGGGAATGCCAAACAGTTCCAGCCCGCTGGAAACACCCCACGACAACGCGCCACATAGCAACGGTTCAACCCAGCGTTTTTTTCGCGCTACACCGTCATAAATCAGGCGACCATAACAGATCAGTACAGCCAGTAAGGAGCCGGATATCTGCGGCCATGAATTTCTCAGGCCATTCAATAAATCGGCCCATAAATCCGGTTGTTTGTCCATTTTCTAATCCCATAATTGAATGATAGGCGTTACAGCAGCAGGCATTATTTCAGGCAGTTCAATCTCGGTACCCTGCGGCAAGATGGCCCCAACATCGGCCAAACCGGGATTGGCTGCTAATACCCGTTCGGTGACTCCCTGTGTTCGTCCATAGTGGCGCCAGCATAAGGAATCCACGGTGTCATACTGTTGTGCCCTTACCCGCATTAGATCAGCGCCACAATGACATGATCCCGCCCCTGTATCCGGCGCATCGCCCATTGCGCATCCCGCCACAGGTCGTCAATGGTGATTTCCATTGCCTCAGCCTTTTTACTGCCGGTCTGAGTCGTGTCGATATCGCGGTAACGCTCGATCAGATTCGCCTTAGTCAGGCAAAACACCGCTCGACGATAGAGATAAACCAACTCACTCTCGCCATTGAGAGTGCCGGCGGGAATATCGGCCAGTGATGAGTATCCCTCATCGATATGGCTCAGCCGCCAATGGTTCAGCTCGCGATTAACCTCAACAATGGCGTTGGAAATTGCTTGATGTAATCTCGGCGCGGTGACCGTACCATCTGTGCGCATCTCGTCACGGTAACGACTGATCTCAATAGCAGGAAAAAACGGGGCACTGGTCATGGTGGCCTGTTTATCCGTTGCGGGTGCGGTTGAAATAAAATCCATATTGCCCCCTAAATAGGTGGGCGGTGAACAGGGCGTTGAGACTTCGCCACCCCGTGCCGCCCCGGCGCGTTGGCACGTTCGGTTATGTGTTGTCGTGTTTCTGACTGCGGAGCGCTCTGGCAAGTTGCTCTAAGTCTTTTTTCACGCCAACATGATTGTTCAGTTCTAAAGCCCTGCTCAGCGAACAATAGGCAGGCTGCGGCTGATTGTTATCCCGCTGGCTGTAACCGAGCCATTTATATAACTCCGCCCTCACCTTATCGGGCATATCCTGATCGTGGGTGAGATTGGCCGCCCGTTCCAGCGTGGCAAGAGGCACCGGAGATTTAGCGGTATAGCAACGCTGGGCTGCTTCGGCGATCTCTTCTGTAACGGCACAGCCCGTTGTCCGCTCATGATTTTCAGGCATAGCAAGTCGGTGCTGTAACGCATACTCGGCGATATCCAGCGCACCATCATAATCACCGGCATCAATGCGCCACAGCAGGACATACATCAGTACATCATCTTGATGACCTATGCCCCCCTGTAATACCCCAGTAATCCACGGCGCATATTTAGGCAAGATCTGCCTTTTGTGCTGCGCTTTGCGCTCCATAGACTGGATTTTTTTAAGGTGACGGCGGTCTTGCTCCAGCATCAGCAGCATCTGGTTATAACCGCCGTGATTTTGCAGCGCGGGGCGACTCAGTTGAGCGGCCTCGATCGCCTGTAATCGCATTCGGTGACGCTGCCACGGGCTAGCCATTATGGTTCCTCAGTGTCGGCATTGTGCTCAGGTACGGCATTATCTGGCTGCAATGACGCTGCTTTTTTGCTGGCTGCCAACATCTCGATATTTTCAATCAGGGCCACACTGCGATAGTCTTCAACGACATACGCCTCATTGACTGATTCGTAGTTTTCAATGCGATCACGTTTGGGGTTATCCAGCACAGAACGTCGGCGGGTGCCTTCCTGATAATAGATAGACAGATTATCCAGACGGCTAATTAGCAAGGCTTTGGGCGGGAAATACGGTACACGCACTGCGGGCAAATTACCGATACGTTTCTGGCTGATAATCACATCTGCCGCCATTTTTTCGGTGTTGGGCTGCGACTGATTGACCAACGGGAAATATTTATCAGCCAGCAGTTCACGGCCACAAATGACCACCAGTTCCGTATCATCCTGATATTCTGGGTCGATAGCATTGTTGACGGTATCTATCACTAATGCGTCAAGATTATTAAAATCTCCCCCATCTCCTACACGGATGGTTTCAGATATAACCTTACCGGCTTCGTCAGTGATATTGCTCATGACATGATCCGGTGCATCCTGTCGGATTTTTTCCAACCAGCCGATATTTACATCTTGCAATAGTGGATATTGAACGCGGTTTGAAGTTTTGGCGCGTTTAACCCCATTCCAGCCGATCATAATGCGGTCCAATGCCTGACGACGGATAATGACGTTACGGATACGTAACTGGAAATCTTGAAATTTCGCCCACAAGTCTAGTTTTTTGTAAGGAATGCTAGTATCAAAGTTGGTTTGTTCGCATTTGTATTCAATAGCGTTGAATCGGGTCGGATCGGAAGTTTCTCGCTCCTTACTGTCGGTGTCTGTCGTCCCTGCAATAGTCGAACCGACACCTAGCCCAATCGCTTCGCCCGACTGCTCGCTGACGGGAACCATGTTAATTTTTTGCAGAAAATCGGCACTTTGCTGGATTTCATCTTCCAACGTCTGGGCAACGGATGGATTGACTTCTACCTTGCCTGTAAATGCCGTGGCGTCCACACCGTAAATTTCACCCAGACGCATCAGAAAAGCGTTAAATTTAAATCGAGTTTCGTTCTTCATGGGGTTGTTCCATTAACAGTTGGTCAGATGTTTACTGACTGGAGTGTCGGCGTTCGGCGATCCCAGCGAAACAGGTCGGTGTGTTTTCTGGCTGTCTTGCTGACTCAACTGAGTTTTTAAGTCACTAAGCTGGGTTTCAAGTTCGGTCTGCTTCTGTTTGATAGCAGCTATTTTGCCTATTTGTTGAGAAAGTGTGTTTACGGTTTCCACCGTGGCCTGCTGCTCTTGGGCACACAGTTCGACGGCCCGATGGATATCGGTAAAACGAGTATCATCACTCTGCTGCTTTTTCTGGAAGAACGTCTGTACACAGGAAAAGAGAGAAATTTTTTCGTTTTCCTCTGACAAATCAATAAATTCGAGCAAAATTTCTTCCGCGGCAGTAAAAACATTGTTCGGGTGCTGCTTGCGCGAATTCAGCGGGTTATTGGTCGCATTAGCGCTAAACTGCAACATTTCAGTGCCAAGGCTCGCCGGACTGTCAGTAACGGCCAATCCCACCAGATACGCCCCGCCGAAGTCAGCAAAATCCAGGTTGATTTCGGCGGAGGTGTAAACCTTTTGACGCTTACGGTTCATTTCCACCAGATCATCGGTGGGTAAAAGTATTCCATACAACCCCAGCTTGCCCGCCAGCGCACCGTCCTTGATTTCTTCGGTAAAAACCGATTCCACATCACCAAAGCGCGGACTCCACGAAAAATTGTAATGTTCCATGTTGATACGCGCACCGTAGGTCTGCGGGTCATAGTTGGCGGCAATCTGTGTCAGCCATTCGCGCTGAACCTTGCGCCCGTCTGTGGTTGCACCTTCCACACAGATTCGAAAAGGTTTGGATTTCTTCGGCATTGTAAGCCCCGATTATCAATGAATCAGTCATGGCCTACTAGTTTGTATCGTCATGTCGAGGAAACAATAAAATGCGGTTGTGTCTGGGCTGGCACACAGGGCAGACACAGAGAAATGACGGACGGGTCTGTAGTCTGGTGGCATGAAAACAACGCCCGATTTTGATCCCCGTAAGCACGCAATGCACCTGTATTTTAACGGGTACCGGATCGCACGGATTGCGGAAATGCTCAACGAGAAAGCATCAACTATCCATAGCTGGAAACGTCGCGACAAATGGGATGAGGTGACCTCGTTTGAACGAGTCGAGTTATCTCTTGAAGCACGGTTATGTCAGCTTATCGCCAAGGAGCAAAAAGAAGGCAAGGACTTTAAGGAAATTGACCTGCTGCACCGTCAGTTAGAACGACAGGCGCGGATCAGGAAATACAACCGCGGCGGTAATGAAGCCGATCTGAACCCCAAAATTGCTAACCGCAACAAAGGTGAGCGCCGGCCACCGGAAAAGAACGTGTTCAGCGAAGAACAAGTCAAAAAGCTGGAAGACATTTTCCGCTCGACCCTATTCGATTATCAACATGATTGGTATCACGCCGGATTAGCGCATCGTATCCGCAATATCCTGAAATCCCGTCAAATTGGTGCGACATTCTTTTTTGCCCGTGAAGCCCTGATCGATGCGTTGACTACCGGACGCAATCAGATATTTCTCTCTGCCAGTAAAGCGCAGGCCCACGTATTCAAGCAGTATATCCTGGAAATGGCGCGGGAAGTGGACGCCGAACTAAAAGGCGATCCGATCACCCTGAATAATGGTGCCACCCTGTATTTTCTCGGTACCAATGCCCGCACCGCGCAAAGCTATCACGGCAATCTCTATCTGGATGAATATTTCTGGATTCCGAAGTTTCAGGAACTGCGTAAGGTAGCATCCGGTATGGCGATGCACAAAAAATGGCACCAGACTTACTTTTCTACACCGTCCAGCTTAACCCACAGCGCGTACCCGTATTGGTCAGGTAAACTGTTTAACCGTGGCCGCGCCAAGGCCAATCGCATTGACATTGATATTAGCCATCAAGCATTAGCCAGCGGCCTACGATGTGCCGATGGTCAGTGGCGGCAGATTGTCACGGTTGAAGATGCAGTCAGAGGCGGCTGTAACCTGTTTGATATTGACCAGTTACGGCTGGAATACAGCCCGGACGAGTACCAGAACCTGCTGATGTGTGAATTTATGGACGATATCGAATCCATTTTCTCACTGCAACTGATGCAGGGTTGCATGGTCGATAGCTGGGAAATCTGGGACGATGTGCAACCCCTGATGCTACGCCCCTATGGTTATTACCCTGTCTGGATCGGTTATGACCCCGCCAAAGGGGGCGAAAATGGCGACAGTGCCGGCTGTGTCGTAGTCGCTCCACCGCGGGTACCGGGTGGCAAATTCCGCATCCTCGAACGTCATCAGTGGCGTGGCATGAACTTTCGCGCTCAATCTGACGCCATCAAACGACTGACGGAACAGTACAACGTCGAATATATCGGCATTGACTCGACCGGCGTCGGACATGGAGTTTACCAAAACGTCAAAGAATTTTTCCCGTCCGTGCGGGAATTTGTCTATAACCCCGCCGTTAAAAACGCGCTGGTACTTAAGGCATGGGACATTATCAACCATCGTCGGCTGGAGTTTGACGCCGGCCAGACCGACATTGCACAAAGTTTTATGGCGATCCGCCGTTCTACCACCGCCAGCGGCAACCGCCCGACCTATCAAGCCAGCCGCAGCGAGGAAGCCAGTCACGCAGATCTGGCATGGGCCACCATGCACGCCCTGTTTAATGAACCGATTACCGGTGACACTCCCCACCATAGAAATATTGTTGAGGTTTACTGATGAGCCGTAAAAACAGAAAACGCAGCCCGGCGGTGAAAACCACGGCCAGCCCATCGATTGAGGCATTCACCTTTGGCGATCCAATCCCCGTCCTTGACCGGCGCGAGGTGTTTGATTATTTGGAATGTGTGCTAGTCGATAATTGGTATGAACCCCCAATCAGTTTTAACGGGCTGGCGCTGTCGTTTCGCTCGGCACCGCACCACAGCAGCGCGGTTTATGTCAAACGCAACATCCTGACCAGTACCTTTATCCCACATCGGCTACTTAGCCGACAGGCATTCGATTCATGGGCGCTGGACTTTATGCTGTTTGGCAATGCTTATCTTGAACAACGCAAGAATCGCCTCGGCCAGCCTTTGAAGCTGCATCATTGCCCAGCCAAGTTCACCCGACGCGGTGAAGACCTGGAAACCTACTGGTTTGTGAAATATGGCTACAACAGCCAGCCATACCCATTCCCGACGGGGCAAGTGTTTCATCTGATTGAACCCGATATTAATCAGGAACTGTACGGATTGCCGGAGTATTTAGCTGCGCTACCGTCGGCATTGCTAAATGAATCGGCTACGCTGTTTCGCCGCAAGTATTACCTGAACGGTTCCCATGCGGGTTACATCCTGTATATCAGCGATGCGTCACAAAACCTGTCCGATATCGATAATATTCGCGACGCGCTGAAAAACGCCAAAGGGCCGGGTAATTTCCGCAACCTGTTTTTATATGCACCGGGCGGTAAAAAAGACGGTATCCAGACCATTCCACTGTCTGAAGCCGCAGCTAAAGACGAATTTTTAAATATCAAGAATGCCAGCCGTGACGACATATTGGCCGCACACCGCGTACCACCGCAGATGATGGGGATTATTCCACAGAATACCGGCGGTTTTGGTGATGTGGAGAAGGCGGCTAAGGTGTTTGTACGTAATGAACTGATGCCGCTGCAAAGCAAGATGAAACAGTTAAATGACTGGATTGGTGAGGAAGTGATCCGGTTTGAACGGTATTCGTTGGATATGGACGAGGACGAATAGTCCGCGTTATTGATCGAGAGGCCGCCTACTGAGCGGTCTTTTTTTGTCTGGAAGAAATATAGTTTCAATACAGAATAATTACATTATGAAATTTGAGACCAGCACAGTTACCAAACGCTGCCGCGCGCAGTCGTGACCCCGCCGCGCCTGCTCACTAAATACAGTGCTTTTTATGCAGTTGCAAGAGACCGTAGGAAGGGTACCAATGCTGGCGCTTCGTGGAGTATGAGATCCTTTGTTGGTCTTGCAGATTTGTGCATGTATGTGCTATTTTTATTGAAAGAATTAAATATTTTCAGGTCTTATTTTTCTTAAACGTTGTATCAATTTATGAGCCTCTTTCTCGTGAAGCCTTTTCATCATATTTATCTGCCCTAAAACACGAAAATAAAGCTTCCTATATTTTTCAGTATGTTTTTCTATATCATATAATTTCTCACAATTATAAACACCTAAACGAATCTTATTTCTTTTTTGTTTAGGGAAAGAAGGTGTTGTTTTATCAACATTGACGTTATGTACAGTCTGTACATTACTTTTTGGCATTATACTATGTTTTTCCCTATTAGGTCTTACTCCAACACTGTACATTAATTTATAAATGTTATTGATTATATATCTCTTATTTTCTTTATTTATAATATTACAAGAAGAAACATGAATATCATCTACGTATCTTGTATAAATAAATCCTCTTTTTTTAAACTCATTTACTAATTTTCCCTCACGATTCCATAATATTAGATTGCAAATGTAACTACTTGTTTTACAACCTTGAACAACGAAGCCTTTATAAGTTATTAGTTCTGACAACATTTCAGAAACTTCATGTGTGAAATTAAAGAAAATGGCCCAAATTTGATAAACAATTTTCTTAGATATACTTGGGAAAAAATTACTTACATCTTCTTTTATAATTATTTTTTTGTTAGTATGCTTGTTCGCATCACTTAAAAAATCTCTTTCTTTTAAACTACCTTGTAAATAATCTGGGTATTTTACGCGTTTTAATATATTAGTATTTATTTTTTCATGAATTTTTTTTAATCTTGTTTTTACATCATATGTTTTCCTAAAAGAACCATCTGGCTTTGGTTTAATTTTCGCCACATAATAAAACTTATCTGAATTATTGTATAAATAAAATAATTCATCAACGGATATTGATAGGGCTTTTGCTAATGAATCAACACTAGATATTGGTTTATTTTGGTAACTGAATTTCATCATCTTCCTCTAGCAGCTCTTGAAGAATACCATCCATTTTATCCTTTAAAGATTGACTTATATTTTCCATCTCTGAATTATCTGATGATAAAAATATAAATATACTAAGGGGAACATTCAAAGCATGACAAATTTTTTCAAGAGTCTCCAGGTTAGGAACTCTTTCATTGTTTGTTAACCGAGTAAGGTAGGATTTCGATAGTGTGCTTAGTCTGGCTAATTCAGACTTCGACATTCTTCTTCTTTCTAAACAAATGTCTAATGCTCTACCTATGTTCATGATAATCTCCAGATTTTAGTGACCTGCTGCAAACTTAATCTAACTTTGACAACACATCAAGTAATGCAGCCACAGCAGGGATCAATCTAAGTGCATCACCAACCAGCTTTAAAATTTCACTGACAGATACACTTTTAGCATCCCTGTATGACTCCAGCTTTTCAATGGTTTCTTGAAGTCTTTCATTAATTTTGCTGTTACCCATTTCATCATGCATTTCCAAAGAAAGTAACTTTAGACTCTCAATGGATTCCTTTAAAAGTTTTTCATTTTTCATAAAAATGCCTTTTTGTTTCTTCAGTGCAACATTGCACCAGTCGTCAAAACAATATTGAACCGAAAGAAAATGAAATGGATAACACAGGCCACTTTATCTGGGGAAATATGTAATATTTCCCCTCCAGTCGATAAATAATCCAAGAGAAATGACCATAGAAACTTTCGCGCTGGATAAATAGATCGTCCTTTTGACGATCGACTCAAAAGAGCCACTTACTAGTTCAATACAGGCAAACTTTTAAAGAGCACCAAGGTGATACACCTTGTCCGATGGTTAGTATGGTGTTAGTTAGGCATTAGGTCAATAAAAAAGTTGACCACATGGCAACTTTTTTATTATTTTATCTTCATTCAATTGATTTAATTACCTTTTATTATTTCACCATCACCGTCTAATTTCACCAATATTCTTAATCCGTTGCCACAGCAAATCGCGACGTTCTTCTTTCTGACATTCCGTTTCTATCGGAATAAAACTGCCATCCGTCCATAACTTGAACGACTGTTCACCTATGTTGATTTTTCCTCCGATGATTAATGACTTCGCCATAGCCCGGCTAAAATCCATGCCAATTGAATCCGCATAATCAATAACTTTTTCCACTAACAGATCACCGCCTCTGGCCGTACTGTCACACCCCGTACAGTTATTGACAGAACTCCAAGAGGCGGCAGAGCCGCCAGAAAACCCCAAACCCACGCCTTTAACATCAGCGTTAAATTTAGGAACAATGTTCCATTTAACAGTACGGGTAATAAAAGAAGAGGAATCGCCCAAGCGGGGCGAGTAGACACCGGAAATACGCAACACATTTTCGCCGTAAGCATTGCCTTGTTCGGTGATTTCATAGGACAACCGCACGGTTAAATCTTTTCGTGCAACCAGAGGCCCACCTTGGAACTCGGTATAGGCGAACCAGTCCCCCACATCCGCAGCAAATCGAACATTATCCATATCTACATCAGACAAGATTTGCTCATCACCACTCAAACGACGCAATTCGCGCCAGACGGAAACGGGCGCACCACCGATCTGCTGAAACTGCCGGATACGCCAACGACTGGCCCAGGCAGAAACAGACCGTGACATATCCTTAAGAAGTTGGCCTGTTTCCCCATCCTTTTCGCCATCTAGCGCGTAACCGTCGATATTCTTGGAAATGTACTTAGCGATATAGCCCGTAGCCGAACCTTTCGCCTTATCAATGGGCTTCACATGGAATCGTGCTTTTAGTGCCTTCTGTCCCTGTAATTCTTCTGAATCTTCCAACCGGGCGTAATAACACATGATGTCACGCATTTCATCGACATGTTCAGGACGCATAAACAGCAACATATGCCAATGCGGCGTACCATCATGGTGGGGTTCAACTACACGAAAACCGAAAGCGCTGATCCCCGCACGGGAATAAGCCGCCCTGATTTTCGCCCAGACGTTGCACAGATATTTTTGTGTATCACGGGGACTGGCCCCGTTCCAATTTGAAACAAAGCCACCGACACTGTGGACAGCGTGATATTTTGATGGCGCGGTGATGGTATAAAACTCACCGACATAGCCGAGTTCGTCAGCCAGATTTTCAAAACCGCGCATTCTCACCATCAATTCACTACGGCGGATAGCAGGATTAGCCACACTACCGAGTACCATATCTTCCAGCGGCACCCTGTCGCCCTGTTCATTCTCAACATCAAACTGTTTGATAAAATCCCAATTACGGCGCTTCTGCTCTAACCATTCACGCAGCGTACTACGGGAAACATAGGGAGAGGCTGATTTCTGCACTTGACCTACCGCAATAGCCATATGCTCAGCGCGAATATCACGCATTCTTTTCAAGCGGGCATACCACCATTTATCCGACATCATGCGCAGGAGGCCGGCACACAATTGATCGACTGTGGCACCTTCCCTGCCTTTGGTGAACTGCTGCCAGTAAGGAGCTGTTGTGCCGGCTTGTTGAGTCAGTGTTGCCAGTAACTCATAGATACGGATCAAACGTTCTCTGGCGTCTTGTTCGCTCACAGGTTGTTGGTTGACATACTGAGCCGATGTATTTTCGTAGTTCTCGGCCATAAAATGGGAAATTCCCCAGGCAAGCTGTTTGATATCCTTACGCTCCAACGTAACCAATCGCTCTAACTGCTCAATAAAGGGGAACGGGGTAACGCCGGATACCTGATGCTTGAATTGATAGCGTTCAGTGACTTTATTCAGCCGTGGTAATACGTTCTCGCCAAACTGACGCAAAAACGTATTAGCACGGCGGCGATTACCCCCCGATTGGGTAAATATTTTTTTGTACCGGGTAGCAAAATAGAGCGCCAAAAAATCGGGCATATCACCGATAATTTTATGACGCCAGTCATAATCATCAGGGTTTACCTGCCACATGATCTGTTCAGCTAACGTTGACTCGCCGGGCAAACCGGGCTTGAACATCTCATATTGCAGGCGTTTTGACTGCTGGTAATCGCTGTTGTGCTCCTGCAACAAGTCGATTAACTCACTCATGCACTCGCCTCTAGCGTCGCAATAATTTCTATTACTGGCTGACGATTGCCATTAGCGGCAATGGTGCGTGGTGCTTCGATTTCATGGATAGTGAACCCCAGATCGGCATAAAGTTCTTTGGCTTCAATGGAGTTGGACACTGTGACAGGAACGCCCAATAACTCATTAAGCTGTTTCAGAGAAGTCGCCAGCTCCTGATGATCATGATGAAGAAAGCCAGTTTTACAATACTGCGTGAAATTAACGCCGTTGGTGAAATAAGGCGGATCGCAATAAACCACATCCCCAAAATCAACCATTTTCAGTATTTCGCGCCAATCGGCACAATGAATAGAGGCAATCTTAGATTTCGCAGCAAACGCCAATATCTCCGTTTCGGGAAAGTAAGGTTTTTTACCGTTCCCAAAAGGCACATTGAATTCACCTTTTGAGTTATAACGACACAAGCCATTAAAGCAATGCCGGTTTAGAAATAAAAATACCGATGCGTGCCATATCTGTGATTTATATTTTTCATCATCAGAATTAAATAAAGCTCTCAGACAATAAAACCCATGCTCGCTATTAAAATACGAAAACCAGTCTTGCGCAGAATTTATAAATCCATCACAATTTTCTTTGACGCACTGATACATATCAATTAAATCGCTGTTAGCATCCGCAATTAAATACGCATCATATTGCGTATTCATCATTACAGAACATGAACCTGCGAACGGTTCAACCAACCGTTGACCTGCTGGCAGATGGGGCAGCAATTTATCCATAATGCGAATTTTAGAGCCTGCCCATTTCAAGATAGTTTTATTCACCAATTCATATACTCCGATAATGCTTCTGTTTCAGTTCAAAAACTTCCTGACATGCGACGCAGCGGATGACTCCGGCGATACTCATCCGGCGTTCCACGGGGATAAGTTGGTCGCACTCTTCACATTCAAACGCAGAGACACCAACGGAGCGGTTTACATGCTCTGATCTTCTGCGCTCTAGCGTTTTCTCAGCATGTTGGCAAGCATGGTCGATTTCCCTAAACACTCTCCAGCTCCCGTGCTTCGAGTTCTATTTTCTCGGCTTCACTGTTCAACAATGCAGATGACGCTGCGTAATCCAATTTCTTTGCCACAATATGCGACGCGATTTTTAACAGACGTGAAGAAGAACGCTCGGCTAATATCTTGCGTTCGTCTTCTCTATTTCTTTTAATTAATTGCTCTATATTCATTTTTTATTTCCTATTTTTAGGCAATAAAAACCCCTGCGAATTTACGCATTAATTTCTTAGATTATGCTTTAAATTAATATTGGGTTGATTTTGGCAATGCCAATTTATCTGGCAATATAGATGCCACAGCCCGAAGTTGATTAATTGCCAATATTAATGAGCGCCGCTCCTCTATTGTTAATTCCTTAAACTTGACGTGATAACGCTCTTTATCAAAACCTGCCAAGTGAAAAATCAAATGCAAAACCCGTTCATTATTTCTAACGCGATTATTTGTGCGATCGCGCATAGTTTCAATGAAATCGTCCAATTTGTTATTATTTTCTTTATCATCGAAAAAATACCGATTACGCGCCTCAGAGGCTTTATTGAGACCATCGATTTTTTCATCCAGTGTTAAGACAACAGCACGGCACGGCTCTGTATTTGCCATTTTGTCACCTGTAAATAAAAACTAATAACGGGGTTAATATCACAGTTGCCAAACCAATTACCGAAACTACAAAATATCTGTAATGATCCATCTTTTTGAAATCATCACCCGTTAATTTATATTTATGCCGAATTTTCGTTAACTCGTTCATTTATTTTTCTCCCGTAAAGCTGCCTTGCAAAACTGATAGCCTGCTTTTTTGAATCGAATCGGCCATAAGAATATTCACCATCACTGACCTGATATTGGGTAATCTGAACTATGGCGTTCTTGCGTAAAGGTCGAATAAGTAATTTTCCAAATTTTACCCGTCCCTTTCTATATTCCTCTAGTGCCGGTATTTGAGTCATTGCACTCACCTTACAATCCAACCCACAATAACCACGCATCACGTAATTCTTTAGGACGGTTCAAATATGCGTCACGCATTCCTCTATTAAACTCAGGTAAATAAACCCAGTTTTCTCCACGAGTTTTTACTCCCTCTGGCGCCTCTGGTATCTGCCACGGAATAATTGGTAATTTACTCTTGTCAATCATTCCCTTAACAGCACTCGGAGTTTTTCCTATCAGTTCAGCAAACTTCTGATAGGGCACTGCATCAACTGGATAATAAACCTGCATGTACCCATCTGAATTTTTTTCCATCACTCATCAATTTCCTTTCTATAACACTCAGTAGTGGTCAATTAAGAACCTCGTAATTTCCCAACTCGTTTGCTAATCTGGCTAGCTCAAACGCCTATAGTTGCTTCTAAGGGCATCTTTAGGGGTTTTTACGCTTTAAAAGGTCTTAAATATGGAACCTTTTGAGGGAGTTTAGTCTTAGAAATGGAACCTGTCAACTATGGACATGTCACAAAAAATTCGGGCTATACGTAAGGCCGAAGGACTTACACAGATGAAGTTTAGTGAATTAACAGGCATTGCCTTAAGCACTCTAAAAAACTACGAAGGTGAGCACACCGCGCCTGGATTAAGTACCGTCCTACAAATTACCAATCACCCCAAATTTGAAAAATACACACTCTGGCTAATGACGGGAAAGATTGCCCCAGAATCTGGGCAAATTAGCCCAACTCTCTCCCCTGATGGTGTAGACATCAAAACGTCACACCACTCAGACCGGAAAACTGGCTAACACTACATGAGGAATTAATCGACTGGATCGACAGTCAATCAATTTGTTGCATCGGAGGGCTTCACTATGCCAATTAAGAAGCTCGATGATGGTCGTTATATGGTGGACATTAGACCTCTTGGGCGACAAGGAAATCGCATCAGGAGAACATTCAACAAGAAGACAGAAGCTATTGCCTTCGAACGTCATTCAATGGCAAATGCTCAAAAACTCAGTGCAAGGACTAATAGACGAGACCTTAGCGATTTACTGAACTTATGGTGGCTATATCACGGACAAACCGCAGAGAACGGCACTATAGAAAAACGACAACTGATGAAGACAATCAGGCAGTTAAATGATCCATCGATAAACCGTCTTAACAAACATGTTTTACTGGAACACCGCAGTAATCGCCTAGCTGATGGGATCAAAGCGTCAACGATAAATCGGGATATGTATCGTCTATCAGGAATGATAACGACATTGCAAAAACTTGAAGTTTTTAGCGGTAGCAACCCACTGAATGGATTACCCCCGTTAAAGGAAAAACAGCCAGAAATGACCTTTTTAACAAAAGAAGAGGTCAAAACTCTGTTATCAGTACTATCAGGGGATGAAAGAAAAATTGCGCTGCTATGTCTCAGCACGGGTGCTAGATGGGGAGAAGCATCAACCTTAAAAAGCGCCCAAGTAAAGAGTTGCCGAGTGACATTTTTAAAAACCAAAAATGGCAAGCAAAGAGCTATTCCGATATCAAAAGAGTTAGAAAAGGAAATCAAACAGAAGTCAGGGGAATTATTTGACGTTGATTACGAAAGCTTTCGTACAAAGTTAAAATCAATAAAACCTGATTTACCAGAAGGACAAGCAACGCACGTTCTACGCCACACATTCGCGAGTCATTTTGTGATGAAAGGTGGAAACATTGTTGCACTGCAACAAATACTCGGTCATGCCAATATACAACAAACTATGGCGTATGCTCATCTGGCACCCGACTATTTGCAATTTGCAATTTGCAATCACGTTAAACCCACTGAATGGCGGCATGGAAATTTAGCAATCATAAGCAACCGTAGCACTCAAAAGTGTCCACACTAGTGTCCACACTTGAAAATTTCCACGCTACTTACAGTTGCTTGTAAAAATTTTATCTGGTTGATTTTAAAGTGAATTAATCTTAGCCAGATAAAAAAATCCCGCCATAAGGCGGGGGAAAAGACAGGGATGGTGTCTATGGCAAGGAAAAATTCTCGTTTACTACTACTTTGCTGCTATGGGTATTACAAATCAGTTCGGTAACTGAGACATACGCTGCCGATAATGTTGTTCCAATTGTGCTTGTTGCTCAGGCGTCAACAGTTGGTACATCTGGTGATGGATACGCGCCATTTCTACCTGATGCTCCACATTACATCTGATCATCCTTTCAATCAGAGCCTTTACTGCCACGCCATCAAAATCCTTCGCAGTGACCAGCTTACGCATCTCTTCTCGCTCTGCGGGGCTCATTGACATCGATGAACGCGGTTGATGCTTCTGCCCTACCAAATCACGCATCTGTTGACGCTGCTGCTCAGTTAAAGTGATACCGTTAAACATATGGTCGTTATCACCAATATCGTTATTATTACGATAATGATAACTTCCTACATTTTTATATTCACAAGGTGCACAATTACCAGGTACCGTAGCAGCGTGCATTGTACTTGCTGTTCCAGCTAAAGATGCCGTCGAGCTAAGAACAAACATTGACGCTAAAACTAACGCTGCTATGTTACGCATTAAACAACTCCTCGTTTCCCCGAACGATGCTATTAGGTTCAATGTGGACAACTATACCTACTCGGCTGCAAACTAGCGTCAGAGGCTTGTAAAAGAACGTAAAGTCGTGGAATAGCAAAGTTTGTTATCGTATTTTTGCTCTTGGAGGAAGTAATCAATGCATAAAATCCTATTAGTTGATGATGACCGTGAACTGACATCACTATTAAAAGAATTACTTGAAATGGAAGGATTTAACGTTGTTATCGCTCATGATGGAGAGCAGGCATTAAAATTCCTTGACGATTCGATCGACTTATTACTACTCGATATTATGATGCCGCGTAAAAATGGCATTACGACATTAAAGGAGCTTCGTCTACACCATCAAACGCCAGTCATTATGTTGACAGCGCGAGGAAGTGATTTGGATCGTGTTCTGGGACTAGAATTAGGGGCAGATGACTATCTTGCCAAACCCTTTAATGATCGTGAGCTAGTGGCACGTATACGTGCTATTCTTCGCCGCTCAAACTGGAGTGAACAACAGCAAACAGACAATGGCCCACCCACGCTTCAGGTCGATAACCTACAATTGAACCCTGGCCGACAGGAAGCCAACTTTGCTAATCAAATTCTCGATTTAACCGGTACCGAATTTACATTGCTCTATCTATTAGCTCAACATTTAGGTCAAGTTGTCTCCCGTGAACATTTGAGCCAAGAAGTATTAGGTAAGCGACTCACGCCATTTGACCGCGCAATTGATATGCATATTTCTAACCTACGCCGTAAATTACCTGAGCGGGAAGATGGGCTCCCTTGGTTTAAGACCTTACGTGGCCGAGGATATTTAATGGTTTCTGCGACATGATAAACAGTTTGACGGCACGCATCTTCGCAATTTTCTGGTTTACTCTGGCGTTAGTCCTAATGTTGGTATTAATGGTGCCGAAACTGGATTCCAGACAACTGACCTCTCTGCTGGAAAATGAATACCGGCAGGGAGTCATGCTGGAACAACATATCGAAGCTGAATTAGCTCAAGATCCCGCTAACGATTTACTTTGGTGGCGTCGTTTATTTCGCGCGGTTGAAAAATGGGCCCCTCCAGGTCAGCGCCTAATACTGGTCACCAGCGAAGGGCGCGTTATTGGCGCACAAAGAAGTGAAATGCAAGTTGTCCGTAACTTTATTGGACAATCAGATAACGCAGATCATCCTAAAAAGAAAAAATATGGCCGCTCTGAAATGCTGGGGCCCTTTTCCATTCGAGATGGAGAAGATCATTATCAACTTTATTTAGTTCGTCCCGCGAATAGCCCACAATCGGATTTTATTAATCTGATGTTTGACCGGCCACTATTATTATTAACTGCCACCATGTTAATCAGTGCGCCACTCCTATTATGGCTGGCATGGAGTTTGGCTAAACCTGCCCGCAAATTAAAAAATGCCGCAGATGATGTTGCTAAAGGTAATTTACGCCAACATCCAGAACTGGAAGCCGGCCCACAAGAATTTTTGGCCGCCGGTAACAGCTTCAACCAGATGATCAGTGTATTGGAAAGAATGGTTACCGCACAACAACGGTTAATTTCCGATATCTCCCATGAACTACGCACGCCTCTCACCCGCTTACAGCTTGCAACAGCATTACTTCGCCGCCGTCATGGTGAAAATAAAGAGCTAGAAAGAATAGAGACAGAAGCCCAACGGCTAGACAGCATGATTAACGATCTGTTAGTACTCTCCCGCAGTCAGCATAAAAATGAACTGTTGAGAGAAAACATTAAAATGACAGATTTATGGAACGATATTCTTGACAATGCTCGCTTCGAAGCTGAACAGATGGATAAAACCCTTGAAGCAACCTTACCACCGAGTTCTTGGGCAATTTACTGCAACCCATTAGCACTTGGCAGTGCTTTTGAAAATATCGTGCGTAATGCCTTACGTTACTCCCACCACCATATTGCGGTCGCATTTCACGCCGATAATCAAGGGATCACCATTACCGTTGATGATGACGGCCCGGGCGTCAACCCGGAAGACCGTGAACACATATTCCGCCCTTTCTACCGTACAGACGAAGCCCGCGATCGGAAATCCGGCGGCACTGGCCTTGGCTTAGCCATTGTTGAAACCGCGATTAACCAACACCGCGGTTGGGTTCGTGCTGAAGACAGCCCACTCGGCGGCTTACGCTTGGTTATTTGGCTACCACTTCATGGCCGGTAATACAGATTTCAACTAACCTTATTGTGTAAATTAATTAAATAAATAAACTTTATTTATACTTGACCCGGCGAGTCTGACAGTTTAACCTCCCCTGTTATTCATTAAAAAACATTATATCTCATTGCTTTTCCATTACAGCAGACGAAAGCATTGAAAATCAAAATAGTAGATAAAATTATAACGTTCTATGGAGTTCTGGGAGCCAATAACCTAGTGCGGTAGCTTTATTATTACCTTATTTATTATTTCAGTAATATATCTTACACAATCTATTTAAAATATCCTGTTAAATTTTCACCTGCCAAATAAAACTTATGGAAATAGATAGCACCCTATTAAAAACCAAATGTAATTTATTTTCATAAGTTTTATTTTTAAGTCATCATCTTAAAAGGCAAAATATGTCCTCACTCAACATTCTCACCGAGAAATTTGATAATAAAACCGCCACCATTGCCATTGTTGGCCTGGGTTATGTTGGCTTACCGCTCATGCTCAGGTATAACGATATTGGTTTTAAAGTGATGGGTTTCGATATCGATAAAGAAAAAACAGATAAACTCAATCAAGGCCAAAGTTACATTGAACATATTCCCTCCGCCAAAATCAGTCACGCGATAAAGACCGGTTTTGAAGCCACGACGGATTTCACCAACATCGCGCAATGCGATGCCATTATTCTTTGCGTCCCAACGCCGTTAAATAAATACCGTGAACCTGATATCAGTTTCGTGATTAACACCACCGACAGGGTAAAACCGTATTTAAGAGCCGGGCAAGTCCTCTCCTTAGAAAGTACGACTTATCCCGGCACCACCGAAGAAGAGTTACTACCCAGAGTTGAAGAAAGCGGGTTAACCGTCGGTGAAGACATCTTTCTGGTCTATTCACCCGAACGAGAAGACCCGGGTAACCCTGATTTCGAAACCCGCACCATTCCTAAAGTCATAGGCGGCCACACGGAAAACTGCTTAAAAGCGGGTATCGCCGTTTATCAACACGCGATTGACCAAGTTGTTCCCGTCAGTTCAACTAAAGCGGCAGAGATGACAAAACTGCTGGAGAATATCCATCGGGCGGTCAATATCGGCTTAGTCAACGAAATGAAACTGGTTGCCGATAAAATGGGCATTGATATTCACGAAGTGATTAGAGCCGCGGCAACCAAACCTTTCGGCTTTGTTCCCTATTATCCCGGCCCCGGATTAGGCGGGCACTGTATTCCCATTGATCCTTTCTATTTAACCTGGAAAGCCCGAGAATATGGTATCAATACCCGCTTTATTGAACTCTCCGGTGAAGTCAATTCCTCCATGCCCGATTATGTGGTCACTAAAACCGTATTAGCCCTGAACAAAGCGAATAAAGCCATTAATGGCAGCCACATATTAATCCTCGGCATCGCCTATAAAAAGAATGTGGATGATATGCGAGAAAGCCCCTCAGTACATATTATGGAAAAATTAAGCGAATTAGGGGCCAATATTGAATATGCCGATCCGCATGTCCCGGTCTTTCCGAAGATGCGGGAACATCATTTTAATTTAATCAGCCAGCCCATCACGGAAAATAGTCTCAAAACCTTCGATTGCGTTATTTTAGCCACCGATCACGATAAATTTGATTATGAATTAATTATCAATCACGCCAAATTAGTCGTCGATACTCGTGGCAAATACTCGCCCAATCACAAAAACATTATCAAAGCTTAACTTAGGATAAGATTATGCTGAGCACTATCAACGACAGAAAGATAAGATTTGCTTTAGTCGGTTGTGGACGGATCGCTAAAAATCATTTCAATTCTCTGGAAATACATCAAGAAGCGGCCGAATTAGTCGCCGTCTGTGATAACGATCAAGACGCATTAAACGCAGCAGTAGAAAAAACCGGCGTCCCGGGTTTCAGCGACTTAAATACGATGCTGGATAACATCACCGCGGATATCATTATCCTGACCACTCCCTCTGGCCTTCATCCAGCACAGGCGATGACCTGCTTTGATAAAGGCTTTCACGTCGTCACCGAAAAGCCAATGGCAACCCGGCTGGCTGAGGGGGAAAACATGGTCAAAGCGGCAGATAAAGCCGGAAAACACCTGTTTGTCGTCAAACAAAACCGCTTAAATGCCACCTTACAATTGCTGAAACGGGCGGTCAGTGAAAAACGGTTTGGCAAAATCCACCTGGTCCACCTGAATGTTTTCTGGACCCGTCCCCAGTCCTATTATGACCAGGCTGCCTGGCGGGGCACCTGGGAATTTGATGGCGGCGCCTTCATGAATCAGGCGAGCCACTATGTTGATTTAATTGAATGGCTAATCGGCCCGGTCAAAGATGTTCAGGCCATGACCTCGACCCACTTAGATATCGAAACAGAAGATACCGGGGTACTCAATATCCGCTGGCGGGATGGCACATTAGGGTCGATGGCCGTTACCATGTGTACTTACCCGCAGAATCTCGAAGGCTCCATCACCATCTTGGGGGAAAAAGGCACGGTCAGAGTGGGGGGTTTAGCCGTCAATGAAATCCAGGAATGGCATTTCGCTGACGAAAAAGAGTATGACCAACAAGTCAAAGCCGCCAATTACGAAACCACTTCCGTTTATGGCTTTGGCCATCCGCTTTATTACAAAAATGTCATTGATGTGATGAAAGGCGAAGCCCAACCCATCACTGATGGCCGGGAAGGCTTAAAATCCTTAGAGCTGCTTATCGCCGCCTACCTGTCAGCCAGAGATAACAAAACCATTTCTTTGCCTTTAACCTATTAAATCAATGGAACCGGTCTCATGTCAGCAGAACACATAATGATACATCCCAGTGCCATCGTTGATGAAGGGGCTCAAATCGGCAAAAACAGCCGTATCTGGCATTTCACCCACGTCTGCTCGGGTGCTCAAATTGGCGAAGGCTGTTCTCTGGGCCAAAATGTCTTTATTGGCAATCAAGTCACTATCGGCAATCACTGCAAAATACAAAATAATGTTTCTGTTTATGACAATGTTCATCTGGAAGATGGGGTATTTTGTGGCCCAAGCATGGTGTTCACCAATGTTTATAATCCGCGTTCATTGATTGAAAGAAAAAGTGAATATCAAAACACCTGGGTAAAAAAAGGTGCCACCTTAGGTGCCAACTGTACCATTGTTTGTGGTACCACCATTGGCGCTTATGCTTTTATTGGGGCCGGCGCGGTGGTGAATAAAGATGTTCCTGATTATGCCCTGATGGTGGGTGTGCCGGCCAAACAGATTGGCTGGATGAGTGAATTTGGTGAACAATTAGATTTACCGCTACACGGACAAGCCACCGCCACCTGTCCTCACACTCAGCATATTTATCAACTCAATAACCATATTGTCGTGCGAATTAAATAATCAAGGATAAAGGCATGCAATTTACCGATCTGGCAGCACAGCAACTTAAAATTAAAGATAAAATTGACGCGAATATCCAGAAAGTCCTCGCACATGGACAATATATTTTAGGGCCCGAAGTGGCCGAATTAGAAGAAAGGCTGATTGCCTACACCGGCGCGCCATATTGCATTACCTGCGCCAATGGCACCGACGCCTTACAAATTGCCTTAATGGCGATTGGCATTAAACCCGGCGACGAAGTGATTACCCCCGGCTTTACCTACATTGCCACCGCTGAAACCATTGCGCTACTGGGTGGGGTTCCGGTTTATGTTGACGTTAAGCCCACCACGTATAACTTAGATCCAACACAACTCGAAGCGGCGATTACCCCAAAAACTAAAGCCATCATTCCGGTTTCCTTATTCGGCCAATGTGCCGATTTTGACGAAATTAATGCCATCGCAGCAAAACATAACCTGATCGTAATAGAAGACGCGGCCCAAAGTTTTGGCGCGACTTATAAAGGCAAACGTTCCTGTAACTTAACGACCATCTCATGTACCAGTTTCTTCCCCAGCAAACCGTTGGGATGTTACGGCGATGGCGGCGCTATTTTCACTCGTGATGAAGAACTGGCGAAAATTATTCGTCAAATTGCCCGTCATGGACAAGACAGACGATATCACCATATCCGAATCGGGGTGAACAGCCGTTTAGATACGCTGCAAGCGGCTATTCTGTTGCCCAAACTGGAGATATTCGATGAAGAAATGGCATTACGTCAGCAGGTGGCAGAAAACTACAATAACGCGTTGAACGACATCGGTATCATGACCACGCCCTATATTGAGCCACACAATCTCTCGGCCTATGCGCAATATACTCTCCGGATTAAAAACCGTGATGAATTACAACGCAGATTAAAAGAACAAGGTATTCCCACCGCCATTCATTACCCAATCCCTCTAAATAAACAACCCGCGGTGGCCAGCAATATTACTCTGCCTATAGGAGACGAAATCGCACAAGAAGTCATTAGCTTGCCGATGCATCCTTATTTATCCATAGATATAATTAATAAAATTGCCAGTTCAATTTAAAATCCATGAATCATAAATTATTGAGGAATATATCTGGCTTATTACTCTCATCATTATTCAGCCAGATATTATTATTACTATCAACACCCGTATTAACAAGACTATTTTCACCGGAAGAATTAGGTATTTACGCTTCATTTTCATCGCTTTTAAGTGTTTTTGCCGTAGGCGCTTGTCTTCGATATGAATTTTCAATAAGTTCATCAGGGAAAAGTCGTGAAATTAACTCATTAGTCACATTATCTTGCATTATTCCAATAACCATTAGCCTAATCGTTATCACTGTTTTTGCCATATCTAACACACCAGAAAAAATAATTATAGGAAACTATATATACTATATCCCGCTAGGTATTATCACTTATGGATTTTATCGTGCAGTGAGTTTCAATAGTATAAGAGAAAAACAATACCATGCACTCTCTATCACTAAAATAACGCAAACAGTTGCCATGATTAGCACCCAAATCATTGGCGGTATTGCCCATTTAGGCGCAAGCAGTCTCATCTTAGGCCAAATATTAGGTCAATCATTAGGTGTTCTATTTTTAAGTAAAAGATCCAAATATCGTTTAATTATCAGCAAACATGAACTTAGAAAAATAAGACTACTGGCTAAAAAATATTATCGATTTCCCGTTTATGATTTTCCTGCGGCTTCAATTAACACATTGAGTAATGAGCTGCCCCAATTATTTATCATGTCCACCTATGGGCTAAAATCGGCAGGATTTTATTTAATTGCATCCAGAATATCAGGCGCCCCAATTACACTATTATCTCAAACCGTTTCATCTATATTACAAGGATATTTAAAAGACACGCTTATAACACCTTTCTTAAAGATAAAAAAAACATTTTATTGCCTAACACTCATTGCTATTTTATTTGCTATAGTGACATACTTCACGGGCATACCCATCATAACCTTTATCTTCGGTGAAGAGTGGCGAGAATCAGGTAAATATCTATTATGCTTAATACCACACTTATGCGGGCAAATAATATACTCATCGTTATCGGTATATTTATCCATTTATGAACATCAGAAAAGCAATTTATTTATTCAAACAACATCGATTATATTAAGATTAATCGCCCTCCTTACTGGATATCTATTAGGCGATATTTACCTTACCCTGTTATTATTTTCACTCACAAGTTTTGTTCTCTATATGACAAGTACGGCTTATATTTTAAAATTATCTTTCATGCGTAAAGAAGGTTAACATGAAAAAAATCATAATAAAAATAATTCCCTATATCATTATCGTGATGATTGTCAGCTATACATTCAATAAATATGCTTATGAGCTAGATGAATTCAATGGCAATGTGAGAAACTTAGTCATGAAAGGGAAATTCACGCAACGCGAATTTAATAGCAATGGCTTTCCTTTATCTCACTCACCTCATATTCCAGAGCCATTCTTATCCCCATTTTATGTTGTTCACTATGGCCTGATATACTCTTCTTTAGGCTTAAATCAAGATAACGCCAATATATTATGGCGAACCGATTCATCCTTACCCGGATGGAATGTACCGCCACCTCAATTCAATCAAAACGAATTGATTGCTAATTTTAAATTTTCAGCCGATTGGTTATTAAATAATATAAAATCATTTCATGGTGAAAGTCATTACTTATATGATTTTGATTGGTCATATAAAGGCTACAAAAATAATAAACTCTCTGCCCCCTGGTGGTCTGGACTAACCGATGCCTATGCCATTATTCTCTTATTAAGAGCTTATGACCATTTTGACGATGATAAATATCTACTCACATCGAAACGACTATACCAATCATCACTCGCATCTATCCATAAAGGCGGCAGTTTAACAACATTAGATAATATGCCCTGGATTGAAGAGTACGTTGATCCTCAAGCCAATTCAGACCAATTGGCTTTTGTATTAAACGGCATGATCTATTCTACTTATGGTATTGAGTCATTTGAAAATTATTTAAATACAGATGAAAACACCAGAATATCCGATAAATTATATCAATCAATCAGCCATAATATATTTAAGTTCGACATAAAAAATGAATGGTCCAGCTATGATTTAATTGGCAACCCAAGCAATATTAAATATCACAAAATACATACTCTTCTTTTAAAAGATCTGATAGCTAGAAATCAAAATTTTAAAAATAAAGAAATAATAGATTTATATAATAATTGGAATAAATCCGCCGCTAATAGCGGATATTATTACATAAAACATGGCCCTACGAGTTGGGCATACTATCAATTTATCACTATGTATTTCCTGTCTATCTTAGTATTATCATTCATTTACTTCTTTATCAGCAAAAATGCAAAATAATATTAAAATAATCCTGAAAATATTTATCTATCAGGTTATTATCTACCTGAATTCAGTGCTTATATTAGAAACATTCCATGAGGTAAGAGGCTATAATATTACCCCACAAGGTTACTTAAGTATTTTTTTCTGTTGGATATCATTTTTACCGCTCATTTTACTCAACAACCAAAAAAACGCCGTGATGGTTTTTTTATGGTTAATCTATATCACTTACATTATACCGGTATCAATTATATTCCCACTGATTAATTCAACTTCTGTCTATTCAATCATTTTCGTCTGCACAATAAACATCTTATTTTTCTCATCTATATTATTCTTTCGGATAATAGATAGAATAACAATACCAAAACTAAAAGTCCCGTGGGATTTATATAAAATACTGATAATAGGATGTGGTCTTATTGTCCTCTTATTCGTCATTAATAATCCTGGATTAAGTTTAATACCCCCTAATATATTTAAAGTTTATTCCGTGAGACAGCACTTTAAAGACAACACACCGCTACTCACGATGTACATCATCACCAATGGGGGATATGTTATCTCGCCATTGCTATTATTAGCCTCACTCTATGTCAGAGGTCCGATAAAATATCTCTTCATTACAATAAGCATTATGATTTCCTATTTAATCTACAGCTCCTCAGGATTAAAAAGCATCGCATTTATGAATCTCGCGGTTATCATTCTATTCTTCTATATAAAAGGAACAAAATCGATAAGTAACTCAGTAATAAATATCATCCTTTATCTATTCCTGACCGCCGGGATATTATATTTAATTTTCGATTTTTATGACCCACTGATCCATTGGCTACGCAGAGTATTCTTCACACCGACATTAAATACCTATTACTTTTATGATTATATCTACAACAACAATAGTGAGTTTACGACAGAAGCGCCGCAAATAGTTTCTCAAATTTATTATGGCACCTCAGGATCGGCTAATACCGGTTTTATTGGAGACGGTATCGCCAGATATGGCACACTGGGTTTAATAATAAACTTTTTTATATTCAATATATTAATCTTTGCAATGAACCTGAGTTCAAAAAAGGTTCCATTTGAATTTTCAACGACACTCTATTTACCCTTCGTATACACGATAGCAAACTCAGCGATTACAGCACTATTACTGACCTATGGGCTGCTGGCATTAAGCATATTATTATTTTTATTCCCTACAAAAACCAACAAAATACCCTTATGAAAATCACACACATGACCTCGGTACATCCACGTTTCGATACCCGTATTTTTCTAAAAGAATGTTCTGCCTTACAAAAAGAACATGAGGTCTCGCTTATTGTTGCAGATGGTAAAGGTAATGAAGCCAAGAATAACATTGCTATCATGGATGTCGGTATATTACCCGGTCGATTGAATAGAATCTTTAAAACAACCGATAAAGTTTATAAAAAAGCATTAGAATTAGACGCTGACTTATATCATTTCCATGATCCAGAGCTCATCCCTATCGGACTAAAACTGAAAAAGAAAGGTAAAATAGTCATTTTTGATTCCCATGAAGACGTCCCAAAACAAATTTTTAGCAAACCTTATTTAAATAAATTTACCCAAATTATTATCTCTAAACTATTCTCCCTCTACGAGAACTATTCTACACCTAAATTTGATGGCATTATTACAGCCACACCCTCAATAAGAGACAAATTCTTAAAACTCAATAACAACACCATAGACATTAATAACTATCCTATATTAGGTGAGTTACATAATAAGCATGCCAACTGGCACAAAAAAGAAAAACAAGTCTGCTATGTCGGTGGCATTTCCGACATTAGAGGTATCGCCGAGATGGTTGAATCCCTCTCTCACCTCACGACAAATACAAAAATGAAATTAGCGGGCAATTTTTCTGACACCGATTTAGAGAACAAAATAAAAAGCATGAAAAATTGGCACAAAATAGATGCACTGGGATTTTTAAATCGCATAGAAACCAAGGAGCTTCTATCTAAATCTATTGCGGGTATCGTTCTATATCACCCACTCCCCAATCATATTGATGCCCAACCCAATAAAATATTCGAATATATGAGTGCGGGTATCCCGGTCATCGCTTCAAATTTCACATTATGGAAAGATATTGTTGTAAAGAACCATTGTGGCATTTGTGTTGACCCATTAAACCCTAAGCAAATAGCTGATGCGATAGATTACTTATCAAATAACCCGGATATAGCAGAAGAAATGGGTAACAATGGGCTTCTGGCAGTCAATGAAAAATACAATTGGGATATTGAACAAAATAAACTAACCAAATTTTACCAACACATTGGACGTTAATCGATATGAAAAAAATCATTACCGTATTAGGCGCCAGACCACAATTCATTAAAGCAAGCCCAGTCTCTCGCGCTTTAAAAAATCATAACAAATTTAAAGAGATTATCATTCATACAGGTCAACATTTTGATACTAATATGTCTGATATATTTTTTAATGAATTAGCCATTCCCAAACCGGATTACACACTCAATATTCACGGTGGTTCACACGGTGAAATGACCGGAAAGATGCTAATCGAAGTTGAAAAAGTACTTATCACAGAAAAACCGGATGCCGTCATGGTATATGGTGATACAAACTCGACTTTAGCTGGTGCATTAGCCGCATCTAAATTACATATTCCGATTATCCATGTTGAAGCCGGTCTACGCAGTTTTAATATGGAAATGCCAGAAGAGATAAACAGAATATTAACCGATAATGTGAGTTCCATTCTCTTCTGTCCAACAGACACCGCCGTCAATAATCTACAAAAAGAAGGCTTCGGTTCAAAGCCCGTTCATATCAGAAAAGTCGGTGATGTAATGGAAGATGCGGCTTTATATTTTAGCCAAATGGCGAAAAAACCTGATGGGCTGGATGCGATACCAAACTTTATATTAACCACGCTCCATCGTGCTGAAAATACCGATAATCAGGAACGTCTAACTGAAATAGTAAACGCCTTAAATAATATACATAAAAGAACTGCTACTGTTGTTATGCCAATTCACCCAAGAACTAAAAAAATGTTAGCACAATACGACTTACATTTAGATGTTCATTTAATTGAGCCAGTAGGATATTTAGAGATGATCTGGCTACTCAAAAACACCGCCCTGATTATTACCGATAGCGGTGGACTGCAAAAAGAGGCATTTTTCTTCAAGAAACCTTGTGTGACTGTGAGGGATCAAACTGAATGGGTAGAATTAATTGCCGCGGGCGTAAACAAACTCTCGGAGGCTGACAGTAACAAAATAACCCAAACCGTTCATGACATGATTGGAATTGACATGGACTCGATTCAATCCATGTATGGTGGTGGTATCGCTGCGACAAGAATTGCTGACGAACTAGAAAAATTACTATGAATATCGTCTATATAAACCATTATGCGGGTTCGCCGGATCTTGGGATGGAATTTCGTCCATATCATTTAGGACAAGAATGGATTAAATCGGGACATAATATTACCCTACTTGCAGCCTCTTATTCTCATGTGCGGACCAAACAACCTAAACTGATAGACAATAAAAAAACCACCGAAAATATTAACGGATTAGAATATATCTGGTATCCAACCCCGAGTTATAATGGAAATGGATTACCCAGAGTCAAAAATATTTTCTCTTTTTTACGACAAATTTGGCTTGATAGCCATAACTTAGTCAAAAAATATCGACCTGATGTTGTCATTGCTTCAAGTACATATCCAATGGATATCTGGATTGCCAAACGTCTTGCCAAAAAAGCCAATGCCAAACTGGTTTTTGAACTGCATGATTTATGGCCGCTTTCACCGATAGAATTAGGTGGAATGTCACCTAAACATCCATTTATTCAATTATGCCAACTTGCTGAAAACGCAGCTTATAAACATGCTGATGTGGTTATTTCCATGCTTCCTAAAGTACAAGAACATACGAAAGCACATGGATTAGACCTCAGCAAATTACATATTATCCCTAATGGCGTGGTTATAGAAGATTGGATAAATCAACTTACCCCGTTAAACCGTTCACTAGAAAAACTTATTGTAACTGAAAAAAATAAAGGACATAAAATTGTATGCTATAGCGGCGCCCACGGCCGCCCAAATGCGCTAGAAAAACTCCTCAAAACGGCTTCACTGCTTCATGATAAACCGATAACCTTCTTATTAGTCGGCACAGGCCTTGAAAAGGATAACTTAATAAAGGAATCTCAATCACTGGGAACAAATAACGTTATATTCTTTGATCCGATCCCCAAAACTCAAATCCCAACACTACTCAATAAAATTGACATTGCCTATATAGGGTTACAAAAGCAATCATTATTCAGATTTGGCATCAGCCCCAATAAACTTATTGATTACATGATGGCGGGAAAACCTATTGTATGTGCAATTGATGCCGGTAATGATCCTGTTTCTGACGTGAATTGCGGTATCACCATTAAATCAGGAAAACCAGAAGAGATTGCTCAAGCCTTATTAAAACTCAGTGAGTTATCAACTGACGAATTAAACCAAATGGGGCAAAAAGGTAAAATTTACGCTTTAGAAAATCACGCTTATTCCATATTAGCAGACAATTTCATCAAGGCCATCATCAATCATGAATAATAAATTCCTTCCTTTTGCATTACCTGAAATTGGACAATCTGAAATTGATGAAGTCATTGACTCACTTAAAACAATGGTGGATACCCACCCAACTTAAAACCGAAATATTTGAACAAAACATAGGAATTAATAACTATCATTACACTCTAAATAAAGTGACTATTCAACCATGATAAATATATCAGTTATTTGCCCTATATTAAATGAAGAAAAATATATAAAAGGGTGTATTGAATCACTGCTAAAACAAGATTACCCTACCGGGCAATTAGAGATTATTTTTATAGATGGTTGTAGTTCAGATAATACTTTAAAGGTAATTCAGAGTTATACTGAAAAATATGAGTTCATAAAATTACTATATAACCCTGCAAAACATGTTCCTGCTGCTCTGAATATTGGTATAAAAAACTCATTAGGGGAATATATAGCCAGAATCGATGCTCACTCCAGCTATCCCAGTAGCTACTTATCCAAACTATATAACTTATCAAAAAAACTTGATGCTGATAATATAGGTGGGATTATTAATACAAAACCATGTAATTCTACAACCATCGCCCATAATATTGCATATGCCTTAAGTAGTCGCTTTGGAATAGGTAATTCCTATTTTCGAATTGGCATTAATAATATAAAAAAAGTTGATACAGTGCCTTTCGGCTTTTTCAAAAGAACACTATTCGATAAAATAGGGCTATTTGATGAAGATTTAATTAGAAACCAAGATGATGAGTTTAACAACAGAATTATAAAGCATGGAGGTAATATATACCTTTCCCCAGATATTATTATTGATTATTACCCCAGAGATTCAATTAAAAAAATCTGTTCTATGTTCTACCAATACGGTTTATTCAAACCACTAGTCAATGTCAAATTGAAAAAAATAACATCATTACGGCAATTAATACCACCAATTTTTGTCTTAGGGTTAATCCTAGGATTAATCCTCTCATTCACTAGCTCAATATTTTTATATCTATATATAGGTTGTATTTTTATCTATTTCTTCCTAACTTTACTGGTATCAATAAGAGCCCATTTAAAAAACAAAAAAAACTATATTTTCTTACCATTAATATTTCTGTGCATACATTTATCTTATGGATCAGGGTATCTCATTGGAATAATGAAAATTATATTCAATAAGAAATTCCACGTAAAAAACAAAAGATAAGGATTATATCATGAACTCTTCTTTTCTCCCTTTCGCCCTCCCAGAAATCAGCCAAGAAGAAATTGATGAAGTCATTGACTCACTTAAAACCGGTTGGATAACCACCGGGCCTAAAGCCAAAAGATTTGAACAAGATTTTGCCCAATATTTGGGTTCTGATGTTGAAGCAATTTCTGTAAATTCAGCCACTGCGGGATTACATTTAGCGTTGGAAGCCATTGGTATTCAGCCGGGTGATGAAGTCATTGTCCCTACCTATACCTTCACGGCAACAGCAGAAGTTGTCCGTTATTTGGGGGCTCACCCTATTTTTGTTGATTCTTTACCTGACAGCCTGAATATTGACCCAATAGCAATAGAAAAAGCCATAACCGCCAAAACTAAAGCAATTATGCCGGTACACTTTGCAGGCTTATCCTGTGATATGGATACCATTATTGCAATAGCTAAAAAATTCAATCTACGAATCATTGAAGATGCCGCCCATTCATTTCCGACTTTATACAAAGGAAAGAAAATTGGCACGCTAGACACCGATGTCACGGTATTCAGCTTTTACGCGAATAAAACCATGACGACAGCGGAAGGTGGCATGCTAGTCTCCAGACATCCAGATATCATAAAAAGAGCAAAAATAATGCGTCTCCACGGCATTAGCAAAGACGCCTTTGATCGATATCAATCTAAAATACCTGCCTGGTATTATGAAGTGATTGAACCAGGCTATAAATATAACATGCCCGATATTTGTGCATCTATCGGCATCCATCAATTACAGAAAATAGATGCTTTTCAAAAGAAAAGAGAGGAAATGGCTAAACTCTATGATAACGAATTAAAAGATCTGCCGATTACCTTACCGACTAAACCTAAAGAGCCTAATAGCCAACACGCCTGGCATCTATATACCATTAGATTAAATGATCAAGTCAAAATATCCAGAGATGACTTCATTATAAAAATGGCAGAAAAAAACATCGGCTGCTCTGTCCATTTTATTCCACTGCATAAACAACCCATCTGGAAAAATACCTATTCTCTTAACGAAAACAACTTCCCAGTTGCCGAAGAAAACTTTAAAAGAATTGTATCCATCCCTTTATATACAAAAATGACCAAAGAAGACCAAATCTACGTTATCAAAACAATTAAAGAGATCTTGGCATAAATGATGACATATTATTTAGCTATAAAAAGGCTTTTTGATTTTACTTCGTCTCTCATTGGACTCATCCTACTACTCCCTATTTTAATCACGATTGCTATCTGGATAAAAATGGATTCGAAAGGACCCATTTTTTTCCGACAAAAACGGGTAGGCCAATATAATCAAGATTTCTATATTCACAAATTTAGGAGCATGACGACAGAATCAGAGCAAAAAGGACAACTCACTATCGGTAATGACCTCCGTATTACCCATTCTGGAAAATTCATCCGCAAATATAAAATTGACGAATTAGCTCAACTAATTGATGTTGTTCGAGGCAAAATGAGCTTAGTCGGGCCAAGACCTGAAGTACCACAATTTATGGACAAATATCCAGATGATGTCAGAAACAAAATATTATCGGTAAAACCCGGCATAACAGATTTGGCTTCTATAGAAATGATCGATGAAAACCAGATATTAAGCCAATATCAAGATCCTCATCAAGCTTATATCGATATTATTATGCCAATAAAAGCCAAGTACTACTTAGAATATATTGATAAAAAGTCATTTTTCTATGACCTGAAGATTATTTTCAAAACAATTTACAAAGTAGTTTTTAGGTAATCAACCATTATGAACAAGAGAATATTTTTCAACCAAGACAGATTAATTAAAACCATCGTCCTTCTGATTGTAGATATATTTATCATTATTATCTCATACTGGCTGAGCATGTGGCTACGCCTTGATAGAGAAGTGCCCATTTACAGTTTACAACATTGGTTAACGATTATATTCACCATACCTTTCACGCTATTTATTTTCTTAAGAATTGGCTTTTATAGATCGATATTAAAATATGTCAACATGAGTATATTGAAATGGGCCATTATTGGTTCATTTCTATCTACTCTACTATTGACTGCAATTTCCTTATACCAACAAGCCTTTTTACCCAGAACTGTACCGATTATCTACTTCTCTTTTCTGGTTATCTCACTCTGCGGTACAAGATTTATCTATAGAACGCTACGTAATTTACTAAAATACAAAGGTGCTCCTGTTATCATATACGGAGCAGGAGAATCTGGCCGACAACTGTTACCCATATTAAGAGAACATAGAGAATTCAACCCGATTGCTTTTGTTGATGACAATGCTAAATTACACAACTTATCTATTCATGGAGTTTATGTCTTCTCTCCAGAGAAGATAACCATCTTAGTCGAAAAATATAATATAAAGAAAATATTATTAGCCATACCCAGTGCATCAATATCTAATAGAAAAAAAATACTAGAAAGACTCCAAAAAGAACATTGTGAAATCCTCACCATTCCAAGTTTCAATGATCTGGTTGAAGGAAAAGCACAAATAAACTCACTGAAACGCGTTTCCATTAACGATCTGTTAGGAAGAGAACAAGTTGATCCACTACAAAGTTTACTCAGTAAGAACATAAAAAACAAAAATGTGCTTATTACCGGTGCCGGTGGTTCAATCGGATCAGAATTATGCAGGCAAATCATCACTCAATCGCCCTCTCAGATAGTCCTATTTGAATTAACCGAGTATTGTCTCTATTCAATAGAAAAAGAGTTACAAAAGATAAACTCAGATAGAGATTTGAATATCACGATTACTGCAATTTTAGGTGATATAAAAGATTCAGAAAAGATAGCTAGAATAATCAATAAATTTAACATTAACACTATATACCACGCGGCGGCATATAAACATGTTCCACTGGTAGAAATGAATACCATCGAGGGCATTAATAACAATATTTTTGGTACCCTCTCACTGGCTCAAGCAGCAATTAATCAAAAAGTTGAAAAATTTGTATTAATCTCTACCGACAAAGCCGTCCGCCCGACGAATACCATGGGAGCAACAAAAAGATTTGCCGAACTGATACTACAAGCTTTTGCTAAACAGCACAGTTATACCAAATTCTCAATGGTTCGCTTTGGCAACGTCCTTGGTTCATCCGGTTCCGTTGTCCCCCTATTCGAGAAACAGATAAAAAGTGGTGGACCGATAACCCTCACTCACAAAGACATTACCCGTTACTTCATGACAATCCCAGAAGCCGCCCAATTAGTCATCCAGGCAGGAGCTCTGGGCAATAATGGCGACGTTTTTGTTCTGGATATGGGAGAATCAGTAAAAATTTATGATCTCGCCCGGAAAATGATCCATCTTTCCGGCCTGACCGTGAAAGATGAAACCAATCCTCATGGTGATATCGAAATCAAAATTACCGGATTAAGACCCGGTGAAAAACTTTATGAAGAACTTTTAATTGGTGATAACGTCTCTGGCACTAATCACCCAAGAATCATGACAGCCAATGAAGTTTTTCTGACCTGGGATAAATTAAACCCATTATTAAATGACTTAAAAACATCTTGTGAAAATTACGATTTTGAAAATATTAGGCAGATCCTGATCAATGCTCCTATTGATTTTCATCCTAAAGATTATATTTACGATCTTTTAAAATAATATCTATAAATACATTCATGTCATGAAACTGGCTGAAAACCATATTGCTGATATTAGCCTTCTAGACAAATAATAATCCTATGAAATTTTTAACACACGAGAAATTAAAAATCAAATAATTCGAAAATTAAAATAACAAGCTAACAAAAACCTCATTATTAGATATACCCTATGGATTTCAAGATGGATCGCGGCGGCAAGGGAGAGAATCCCCGGGAGCATAGGTAACTATGTGACCGGGGTGAGCGAGTGCAGCCAACAAAGAGGCAACTTGAAAGATGACGGGTATATATCATATGCATTATACTTCCTTCATTTCCTCCTTAAACAAAGGAGAATGATTAAACATCTGGAAATTATAAAGCTAGCCTCTTAGCACGAGTCTATAAATTTATGAAACAGTACCCAAATGGCTATATTCATCAACCGTAAAGTAACAGCCAATGCCTACGGACTCTCCTCTGGTGTCTTCTGGGGGCTAAGTGGCGTACTTTTCGCATTATTACTAAAAAACACCGCACTTTCCTGTTGTTTCTTCATTCCCATCATACTCGCATTCCTAAATGATACGATTTCATGCGGATATATGTTTATATATCTTGTAGTTAAAGGAAAATACCGAGCGATACGCCTTATCCCCAAAAACAAGAAAAATGGCATAATTGTATTGGCGGCTATATTTGGTGGCCCAATGGGCATGTCTTGTTATATCTTAGCTATTCAATACATTGGCATTAGCTACACAGCAACTATTTCAGCAACCTACCCGGCTATTGGCGCGCTCATTTCCTTTTTTCTACTTAAAGATCGCATTCACCTTATCGGCATATTGGGATTAATACTGGCCGTTGTATGCACGATGATACTCGGTTACTCCGCATCAACTCAGACAACATCTGGCTGGATAGGCTTTTTCTTCGCTTTTATATGCGCACTAGGCTGGAGTTCCGAAGTTGTTATCAGCTCTTACGGCATGAACAAAGATATCCCTGCTGATATTGCTTATTTCATCAGGCAATTATCATCCTCTGTGGGCTATTTAATCATGATCATATTATTCATTCACTCCTTTCCTGGAGTTACACATATTTTTTCAAATATAGAATTATACTCCTTATTATTTTTCACCTCTCTGGTCGCCACACTATCGTACCTCTTCTACTACAAAGCAATCTGCATGCTTCAACCCATCCGTGCGATGAGTTTAAACATCACCTATGCTATCTGGGCAGTCATCTTTGCTTATTTGCTGGTAGATGAACCCATTTCTATAAATCTACTGCTTCTATGCGTAGGCGTCTCTGCTGGTTCATTCCTAACTGCCGTAAATCCACTTAATATCAAAAAATTGATTCTGACACTTAAATGAATGTGATTCTATTCACAACAAGTTTAAATTCGTTTTACGGCTATAGTTAAAGAAAACTACTAAAACTCTACTGAGCATCAATAATATATTACCAAATATCCCCGAACCTACACCAACCACTCTCCCCCTCTTCTCTGACCTTTTAGATAACCATCACTACTGAATTTACCTATACCTCTAAAGATTACAGATTGCAGAATTAGGAATATCGTTACCTCACCAATCACAATGCTAAATAAACATAAAGTCACAATTAAGCTTTACTGCCGAATGGATATCACGGAAATACTGCCACATCCTGAGGCGAATGGAACACAAGGAAACCTGTTGAAAAACAAAGCACATAGTACGTTGTTGGTAAGATCTAACCGCCATTCCATGAGTAGTAATACAGATTTCAGCTAACTCTATTCTACCAATTAGTTAAACAAGTGGTTTGTTAAACTTGACCCAGAAGAGTTTACAGTCTAATCTCCCCCCAACTAGTTACAAAATCTTATCCCCCATTACTTTTTGTTAAGACAGACAAAAGTATTGAGAAATCAGTGCAATAGATAAGATTTCCGAATATCACAGGCACTCTGGGAGCCAAAAACCTAGTGCGGTAGCTTTATCTATCTATAAAAAACTGCTTCTACTTTTAATAAGTAGTAGGCTTATCCACCGTAAAAAATACCTACTAGTAATACATTTATCTAACAGTATACATTCGTACTTACAATGAAACATTTATTTAATTACCTTTTTTGCTTCTTTTTACCTTTATTATATCGTCCAAAAAAAGAATTAATAATTTTTACATTTGATAAAAACAATATTAAATTCAACTCTAAAGCACTATTTGAATATTCACTTAAAGAGAACACTATTGATGTCAAATATATTATAAATAATGATAAATTGAGGAAAGAACTCATCCAAAAATACGGGGATAAATTTATAACAACTAAAAAAATAAAAGATATAATTATAATATCAAATGCAAAGGTTTGGGTTACGGATGGTGGCTTCCCTCTCAAAACACCATTTGGACATAAAACCAGAATTTTAATTAATTTATGGCATGGTATCCCGCTGAAAAAAATAGGTATTATGGGGTATTCAGGTTTATCAAAATTAAGAATGTTTTTAACTCTTAAAATGTTCTCAAGACACTATAATTTATTTTCTTCAACAAGCTCAAATTTGTCATCAGTGTATTCAAAAAGTTTCTTAATCACCAAAGAAAGAATAAAACCATTAGGACAACCAAGAAATGATGCATTATTTGAAAATCATCATTTAATCAGTGATTATATAGCTGACTTACCCAAATATAAGAAAGCCATTTTATATGCACCAACATGGAGAGCAGGAATTTACGGTGATGATTGGATCGGTGAAGATACAAAATTTTTCCCATTTTCAGATTTTAATCAAGATGAACTTGAAGAATACCTAGAAAAAAATAGGATCTTACTTTGTTTAAGACCTCATCACTTACAAAGTATAGAGATAAAAAACTCAAATTGGGTTAGAGACTTTTCATCTGATGTTTGTAATGAAGTTATGGATGTTATAGCAGACTTTGATCTGCTAATAACAGATTATTCAAGTATTTATTTTGATTTTCTAATATTAAATAAGCCTATTTTATTCTTACCTTATGATTTAGAATTGTATGAGAATAATGTAGGCTTAAATTTTGATTATCAAACTGTTACACCTAGACCAAAACCAACAAATCAAAATGAATTTATTTCTGAAATATCTAAATTGCTATATACTGAAACTTATTACAAAACTGAAAGACATAAAGTCAATAGTTATTTCAACGAAGTTAAATATGGAAGTTGCCAAAGAATACACAATTTTATTATTGAACATTTAGATTAAACAAAAAAATTATGACTAAAAAGTTGGTGTTTTTGACTGAAAGTATGGTCAGTGCCGGTGGTGTAGTTAGAGTAATTAGTTCATGGGCCAATTATTTTTCTAGAATTAGGATTTGACTGTAAAATACTATCAGTGATTCCTGGTAAGACATATTTTGAATTAGATAAAAATATTAAAAGATATATCTTTAAGAATAAAATTTTAGCTTTACCTATAAACTTGTTCCTAATTCTTCCTATTTTAAAAGAAGAAAAAGACTCACACCTAGTTGTCAATAAATCAGCATATTATAGAACCTATCTATTTTTGGAGAAAATTGGGTTTATTTAAAGATATTAAGCTTGTTTATTTCTCTCATGGTGGAAATAATGAGTTTGAGAATTTTTATATTTCCCGCCGTGTCACCAAGCATCGAGTAGATATGATTTTTGATGTATTTGATGATGTAGTCTGTTTGTTTAAAAATACCGATACTACTCCAGACATTGTAAAAGATGAAAAAATAACATTCATCTCTAATCCATTCCCAATCCCAACTTATATAAAAAAAATTGATGAGTACACTAAAGTTGTAACTTTTATTGGGCGTGTAACCAAAGAGAAAGGGGTTGATGATTTAAATAGCTTTCCATAATACTGATACACCTATGCCTTTTGTTTTCTTTTTGAACAACATTGGTTCTGTAGCCTATCTCATTGATTCTACAGACCACTTGGATGAAAAGGCTGTATATCTTGGTACACAAGGGCTGGTTAGAAGTAGAGCATAATTATGAAAACTTATTTAATAAGAGCTTGGAAAATAATTGAGCATAAACATAATGACTGGAAATTAGAGATTGTTGGTGATGGATCAGATAAAGAAAGATTTATATCGCTAGCTCAAAAACTGGAATTAAAAAATATTTTATTTTATAAATCAACAAATAATATAACAAAGTATCTTCGAAGAGCAACAATAAGTATATTACCTTCTCTATTTAAAGGAATGCCATTAAGTATAATTGAAGCCAAATCTCAAGGATGTGCCGTTATTTCAACAAAAACAACTGGTAGAAAAATTTTAGATTAAAGAAATTAATAGGGATTCAATATGTTAAATAATAAAACAGTACTTATTACTGGCGGAACAGGTTCGTTCGGAAAACAATTCGTAAAAACAATTCTAGATAGATTCCCCCAAGTTAAAAAAATTATTATATTTTCTCGAGATGAGTTAAAGCAATTTGAGCTCAAACAACAATACCCTACCCCCCTTTATCCTCAATTACGTTTTTTTATTGGGGATGTTCGTGACCGTAACCGCATGATTCAAGCCTGTGAAGGCGTTAATGTTATTATACACGCTGCCGCAATCAAGCAAGTTGATACTGCTGAATATAATCCTACTGAGTGCATACGTACTAATATTGATGGTGCAGAAAATGTTATTCAAGCAGCTCTTCAGTGTGGCGTAAATGATGTAGTTGCCTTATCTACAGATAAGGCCTGTGCACCTATAAATTTGTACGGCGCTACTAAGTTAGCATCCGACAAACTATTCACAGCCGCAAATAACATTAAAGGCTCAAAAAACAGTAAATTCAGTGTCGTGCGTTATGGTAATGTAATGGGCTCTCGAGGCTCTGTAATTCCTTTCTTTTTAAATAAACGAGCAGATAACATATTACCCATTACTCATGAAGAAATGACCCGATTCAATATTTCTCTCCAAGATGGAGTAAATATGGTTATGTATGCTTTAGAAAACCATTTAGGTGGTGAAATTTTTGTTCCTAAGATCCCATCATATAGAATTCTTGATATCGCTAAAGCCATTGCTCCAAATAGCAAAATTGAAATTGTAGGAATACGCCCTGGCGAAAAATTACATGAAGAAATGATAACAGATACTGACGCATTAAATACTATAGACTTTGGTAAGTATTATGCCATTTTACCATCAGTTTCATTCACCTATACTGAAGAGGATTACTTAAAGCACCATAATGCCCAAAAAGTGCCATTTGGATTTAAATACAATTCTGGAACTAATACAGAATGGGAATCAATAGAGAGTTTACGTGCGCTAATTAAAACTCATGTTGACCCTAACTTCACTGTGTGAGAAATAAAATGATCCCATATGGAAAGCAAGAAATAAGTCAGCAAGATATAGATGCCGTCATTGATGTATTAAAATCAGATTTTCTTACTCAAGGCCCTAAAGTTCCTGCGTTTGAACAAAAATTAATTGAGCATACAGGTGCTAATTACGCATTAGCAGTTAATAGCGCCACCTCCGCTTTACATATTGCATGTCTAGCATTAGGCCTAGGCCCAAATGATTGGCTATGGACGTCGCCAATTACTTTTGTTGCGTCTGCTAACTGTGGCTTATACTGCGGGGCTCAAGTAGACTTTGTAGATATAGATCCCAAAACATATAACATTTGTCCGAAAAAATTAGCCGAAAAACTTGCGCAAGCTAAATCTGAAAACCGCCTCCCTAAAATTATTATTCCTGTTCATTTATGCGGTCAACCATGTGACATGGAAACTATATATGAACTATCTAAAGAATACGGTTTCAAAATAATAGAAGATGCATCTCATGCTATAGGTGGGAAGTATCATAATAGCCCTATTGGGAATTGTGAGTTTTCTGATATTACAATTTTTAGCTTTCATCCTGTAAAAATAATCACCACAGCAGAAGGCGGAGCAACACTGACAAATGATCCAAAACTCGCAGAAAGAATGGCATTATTTCGCAGCCATGGAATTACAAGAAACCCATCTGAAATGGAAGGCGAGACACATGGAGATTGGTACTACCAACAAATTGAGCTTGGTTTTAATTATAGAATGACTGAACTCCAAGCTGCATTAGGTATTTCTCAAATCCAGCGACTAAATGAGTTTGTAGAGTCGAGACATAAGTTATCTTTTCAATACAATACATTATTAGCTGATTTACCTATCACTTTACCATACCAGCTCGAAAATACTTATTCTGGATTACATTTATATGTCATCAAGCTACAATTAGATAAAATATCTCTATCTCACAAAGAGGTTTTTGACCAGTTAAGAGAACAAGGAATTGGTGTAAACTTACATTACATACCTGTGCATACTCATCCTTACTATAAAAAACTAGGGTTTAAACTTGGTGACTTTCCTAATTCAGAAAATTACTATAAAGAAGCAATATCCTTACCAATTTTTCATTCAATGAGCAATGAGCAGCAACTTAAAATTGTTAACTGCTTGAAACAAATCATTAAAAGTAATTAATAGGCATAACATGAAGAAAATCAAATACTGTAACACCTGTATGTATCCAGAAACTAAACCAGATATCTGGTTTAATGATGAAGGTAAATGTAGTGCATGTATTAATTACGAATCTCGTAGTGAGATTAATTGGGAAGAACGTAAGAAAGAATTTATAGAAATAACCAATAGATATAAATCTACTGATGGTTCAAATTATGACTGTATTATACCTGTAAGTGGTGGCAAAGATAGTACTTATCAAGTAATACGAGTGCTACAAACTGGACTTAACCCTCTTTGTGTAACAGCCGAAACAGATTCTTTATCTGAAATTGGTCAGCGCAATTTAGAAAATTTGAAGCTCTTAGGTGTTGATCATATTAATGTTACACCAAATCCAAAAATTCGCCGCAAACTATCCCGTTTAACACTCCGAGAAGTGGGTGACATTCAATGGGCCGAACATGTAACTATTTTTACTATCCCAATTCAAGTCGCTGTAGAAAAGAATATTCCACTAATTATTTGGGGGGAAAACTCTCAACATGAGTATGGAGGACCAGCTTCAGCAGCTGAAAATAACATACTAGACCGTAGATGGTTGGAAGAATTTGGTGGGATGTTAGGCATGCGAGTCGCAGACCTTATAGGCCAAGATGGAATCACAAGAAATGACTTAATTCCATATTTTTATCCTTCAGATGATGAGCTAAAACGAGTTAAAGTGACAGGTATTTTCCTTGGTTACTACTTTCCTTGGGATGGATACAATAATACTTTACTTGCGCAGGCTTATGGATTTGAAACTTATCCAACTCCAACTGAAGGCAGTCTCGTAAACTATGAGAACTTAGATAACTATTATCATCGCATACATGACTACTTCAAATATTTAAAATATGGATTTGGAAGATCAACAGATCAAGCTAATAATCATATTAGGCGAGGCCGTTTGGAGAGAAGTGATATTGTTGAGTTTTTAAAAGAAAACGATGGAAACTATCCATCTGTTTATTTAAAACGCCCACTAGAAAGCATATTGAACGAAATAGATATAACTAAAGAGGAATTTGACCAAATTTGTGATAGGTTTACAAATAAAAAATTATTTAAAACTGATCGCCAAGAAAATTTGATTCGAGATGCGAAAGGTAACCTAATAAAAATCAACTATGATAATTAATTGATTATGATGGTATATATTGTAGATTATGGAATGGGGAATATTGGCTCGATAAAAAGAGCCATTTCTGCTTGCGGTTTTGATTCAAAAATCGCATCAACTGCGCAAGATATCATGGTTGCAGATAAAATTATCTTGCCTGGTGTTGGTTCTTTCAATAAAGCAATGACTGAAATAAGAAGCCGTGGCCTTGAAGCCGCAATTATTCAATCGGCTTTAGAGGATAAAATTCCAACTCTAGGAATTTGTCTTGGAATGCAAATTTTAGCTACGGAAGGCCAAGAGCATGGAAAAACTGAGGGATTGAACCTAATTCCAGGAACGGTATCTCACTTGCAATCACAAAAAAAAGATATACGAGTTCCACATGTTGGCTGGAACTCAGTTAGTTACAGCCTAGAGTCTCCCATATTTACCAACATTCCTTCTAATTCTGATTTTTATTTTGTCCATAGCTATTATTTTAAAACACAATGCGAGCTGCATACTATCGCACAGACTCAACATGGTGAAACATTTACATGCGCTGTTCATAAGGATAATATTTATGGAACACAATTCCATCCTGAAAAAAGCCAACAATATGGCCTCAAGCTATTAAAAAATTTCTTGGAGCTATAAGCATGCTAAAACGAAGAATCATTCCAACTATGCTTTATTCTGACTTTGGCCTAGTCAAAGGTGAAGGATTTAACTCTTGGCGTCGTACTGGCTCAGTTATGCAAACAGTCAAAGTGTATAATATGAGAAATGTTGACGAGCTAGTTTTTCTCGATATTAAAGCCACTTTAGAAGGTAGAGAGCCTGACTATCAATTAATTTGTGATATAGCAAATGAATGTTTTATGCCATTCTCTGTCGGTGGAGGCATATCTACTGTAGAACAGATCCGAAAAATTCTCTTATTAGGTGCCGATAAAGTTGTTTTAAATACATCTGCAATTACCAACCCTAGCCTAATAAAAGAAGCAGCTGAAATATTTGGTAGTCAGTGCCTCATTGTTTCCCTTGATGTGAAATTGATTAACAATGAATACAAAGTTTTTACTCATTCGGGTAAGAACGAGACTAGCTATACACTAGTTGATGCTGCAAAAATGGTTGAGCAATTTGGTGCTGGTGAATTATTAGTCACCAGAATAGAATTTGATGGTACGTTACAAGGGTGTGACCTTCAATTGCTAAAATTAGCAGCAGATACTGTAAATATTCCTGTCATTGGAGCCGGGGGAATAAAAGACTATCAAGATATGTATGAGGCATTTGATAAAACAGGTATTGATGCAATAGCTGCTTCTGCCATCTACCATTTTACAGAGCAGACACCAAATTTAGCTAGGCAGTTTTTACTAAGTAAAGGCATCAGCGTAAGGAACTAATTGCATGAGACTAGCTATTATCCCTGCTCGAGGTGGCAGTAAACGAATTCCAAGAAAAAACATTAAAAATTTTCATGGAAAACCCATCATTGCTTACTCAATACATTCAGCTATAAATTCAGGATGTTTTGATAAAGTAATTGTATCTACTGATGATAATGAAATTGCCTATGTGGCAAAACAGTATGGTGCTGATGTACCATTCATTCGCCCTGTAAATATTTCTGATGATCATGCAACAACACTTGATGTCATCCAGCATGCACTAATTTGGTGTGAGCAGCAAAAATGGGAAGTATCCGATGCTTGCTGTATATATGCTACAGCCCCTTTTCTTGATGCTAAAGATTTAGCCCGTGGGTTAGATTTACTTCAACTCCAGAATGTCATGTATGCATTCAGCGCAACTAGCTTTGCATTTCCAATACAACGTGCGCTGAAAGTTGATCACGAGTTTAATGTTAGTATGTTTATGCCTGAGAATGAACAAGTACGCTCTCAAGATTTAGAAGATGCATATCATGACGCCGGGCAATTTTATTGGGGGAAAGCAGATGCGTTCAAGAAGAAATTACCTATCTTTTTACCTCACTCAAAAGCTGTTTTGATTCCTAGACACCGCGCTCAAGATATAGATACGAATGATGATTGGGAATACGCAAAGCTTCTTTTTAGCATTGTAAATAAATAATATGAAAATTGTTATACGCGCAGATGCATCAACTTGGATTGGTAGTGGTCACATTATGCGCTGCCTTGCATTATCAGATAGCCTGAAATTCTTTGGCCATCAAGTCTCTTTTTCTTCTATACCTCAACCAGGAGATATGATAGATCTTATAAAAGAAAGAGGGTACTCTGTTCTCCCGCTATCATCACCAAAAAGCATAAATCCGCCAAAGCATGATGCTGATTACTTAGGCTGGCTCCTACGTTCTGTTCATCAAGATGCTGATGACTTCCTGCAACATGTTACCCAAGCTGATATTATCATCGTTGACCACTATGGTATTGATTACCAATGGCACGAAAAAGTACGAGCTCAACTTAATTGCAAAATAGTAGCTATTGATGATTTAGTTCGGAAGCATTCAGCTGACCTAATAATAGATTCAACAATATCTAGGTGTAGCAATGAGTATCAACCACATTTTAAAATTATAACTGGTAGCGCCTATGCATTACTTAATAAGCAATTCTCACAAGCTAGAGAACTTGCTCTCAATCGAAAGCCACCAAAGCAAATAATTAATGTTTTAGTTTCTATGGGCGGTATAGATAAAGAAAATGTTACGCTAAAAATACTAAAGGCGATGATCGGTAACATTCATGCTAGCGTAAAAATTACAGTTCTATTAAGTCCAAGAGCACCACATTACCACACAGTTGCTGACTTTTGCGCCCTATATACATCGATAACACACATTGACTTTTCCCCAAATATAGCAGACCTCATGTTAAGTCATGATGTGGCTATTGGAGCACCAGGAACAAGTGCGGCAGAAAGAGCATGTCTTGGCCTACCGAGCATAATAATTCCTCAAGCTGAAAATCAACAAGAAAATAGCAAGCAGCTACAATTAAACAAAGCTGCTATCTGTATAGAAATAGACCAAATACAGTCTAAATTTTTAGCTGCCTTTGATGAGTTAATATTGAACTGGTTATCATTTTATGATGCAAATATAAAGCTTTGTGATGGATTAGGAATATATAGAGCAACAAGGGAAATACAGAAGCTGTATTCAGCAAGCTTACTTGAATTAAAAAATGCAACACTATCAGATATATCATTAATTTATGAATGGCAGCAACATCCCAATACTCGAAAATATGCACTAAATACTAGCATACCAACTTGGGAAGAGCATAAATTATGGATGACGAATAAGCTCAAAAGCCTTACGGATAAATTCTATTTAATCAAAGATGTAAAGAATAATATACCTGTTGGTGCCATTCGATTAGACAGAGAAAAACCATCAAATTATGTAATATCTATATTTATAGCTCCAAAATATTATGGCAATAGTTATGCCAATGAAGCACTGAGAATATTAGACACAGTTCATCCTAATATTTTTATTCATGCTGTAGTGAAGCCTGAGAACATAGCCTCGCAGAAGCTGTTTGAAAAATCCAATTATTTAAGAATTTCGGAAAACAAATTTTTAAGACCCCCTATTATTAAGTGAAAATTATGAAATCTTATATTACTATTAATGGACGTAAAATCGGACCTAACGAGCCACCATATATTATCGCTGAACTTTCCGCTAATCACAATGGGGATATAAATAGAGCCATTAAAATAATGACTTTAGCTAAAGAGGCTGGAGCCGATGCAATTAAATTACAAACATATACTCCAGATACAATCACCATGAATTGTGATTCAGATGAGTTTCAAATTAATGGAGGTTTATGGGATGGACAAACACTCTATCAATTATATAAAAGCGCATATATGCCTTGGGAATGGCATATTCCACTATTCAAAAAAGCAGAAGAACTAGGTATTACTATCTTTAGTTCTCCCTTTGACTTTACTGCAATTGATTTTTTAGAGGAATTGAATGCGCCAGCATATAAAGTTGCATCTTTTGAAATTGTAGATCTACCTTTAATTAAAAGAATTGCTCAAACCAAAAAACCCATGATCATATCAACAGGTATGGCGAATGAAGATGAAATTTTAGAAGCAATAAACACAGCAAGAGAGAATGGGTGCGAAGAATTAATTGTTTTACATTGTGTAAGTGGTTATCCAGCGCCTGCAGATCAGTATAATTTAAGAACAATTAGTGATATATCAAGAAAATTCAATGTATTATCAGGTTTATCAGACCATACAATTGATAATGCAACAGCTGTCGCTTCCGTTGCATTAGGTGCATGCTTGATCGAAAAGCACGTTACTTTAGATCGAAATGGTGGTGGAGCTGATGATAGTTTCTCGCTTGAACCTAAAGAACTGGAATTACTATGTAAAGACACAAAAACAGCATGGTTATCATTAGGTAATGTTAACTATGAAAAAACTGAAGCTGAAAAAGGCAATGTTAAATTTAGACGCTCTTTATACGCAGTAAGAGACATTGCAAAAGGTGAAAAATTAACACCAGAAAACATAAAGAGCATTCGTCCTGGTTTCGGTTTACCACCAAAATATTATGAAGATGTCTTAGGTAAACATGCAAATATCGATATAAAGGCAGGAACAGCACTTAAGTTTGATATTATTAATTAATATTAACGTTGCTTAATAACCAGAAGAAAATAATTATGATTTTACTTAATGCATTCATTTTTTTATTATTCCCTCCTATAAGGTTAAAAAATAAAATTTTATCCATCTTTGGATGCAATATACATAGAACTGCAAAAGTTGGTTTTTCTTTTATTTTAAGCAAACATATAGACATAGAAGAGAATTCTTTTATTGGAAGTTTTAATTTTATTTCAGTAAAAGGCCTTAAACTCAAAAAGAAAGCCTCTATATTGAAACTAAATTATATTAAGGGCCCTTTTTATGTCTATATGAACGAGAAAGCTTGTATCGGAAATATAAACAAGATTAGAAGGGCTCCAGATCCAATCTCGTGGGGTCACTCGATTTTAAGAATCGGAAAAAACTCTAAAGTAACATCAAGACATTTGTTGGATTGTACAAGGCCAATTATTATTGGTGATAATACAGTAATAGGGGGAGAAGCATCTCAATTGTGGACTCATGGTTATGTACACCATCCATATAATTCGGACAGAGCAAGGGTAGATGGCTCTATCCGAATTGGTAACAACGTATATATTGGTTCTGCAAGTGTCATAATGCCTAGCGTAGAAATTCATAATTCCATTAATGTTGGAGCTCATTCAACTGTTCCAACATCCTTAAAAAATTCTGGTTTGTATGTTTGCCAACCACTGCGATTTATACCTTCTTCGTATGAGCAAGTATGCAATAAATACTCTAAGATAAAAAGAGAAAAAAACCCAGAATTAATATTAAATAAAAAACATAAAAGATAAATTGGTATATCAGATGCTCAAAAAGAAACTTATTGAAAAAATATTTAAAGAATACTTAGATATTATATTTAAAGAAGCAAATAAAAATGAAGATATAACTATTTATTTTTCACGTGGAACATTTAAGCACGATATTCGCTATTTTATAAAAACAGACCAAGGCCAATCAGTCATAATTAACTCTAATATTTTGCGTATTTTATTTAAACAGTTAGTTTCTGATTTATGTCTAGAACAAATTATTTGTTTAGAGCATCGAAAATATGTAAATAATACTCTAAGCAAAATAATTTATATTTGGGAGAAAAAATTAGCCCAGTATAATAAGAAAATAAATGTAATTTTTGGAGGAGTAGATTACTTTGAGGTTTGCATGTTTCATTCAACAGCTAGCCCTAGTAGTAATATCAGCTATAGTGCATACTTTCATGAAAATTATACAATTGAATATGTGAAATCTGTTAGTGAAAAGATTTATCGTAGTATCAAAAATCCTATTTTGTTTGATCATTTATTCGTTTACGGCCCCCCCGCCTATGATATTTTAAAGGAGTTTACCTCTCCCCCTACATTGCCAACGCCTACAGTAATGCCTCGTTTAAGGAATATCTCTAACCGTTTCAAGCAGCAATTGATAAAAACGACAGGGAAGACGAAGGTACTATATCTTGCTTTTCCTGATTATGATTATTTAGCCCCATTAACTTTCAGTAGTATTTTAATAAGTTTATCAGCGATTAGTTATGAGTATGATATTACTGTAAAGTACAAAAATCTAACCGTTGCAAAAAAATACAAGAAAAGAATGGGGGAATTATCTAAAAATTTAAATTTTGTTGATGGTGATGTTGTTGACTATTTAGTAAATAATGACATTGTCGTAGCTTTCAACTCTCTTTCATTCTATGAGTCATTACTATCAAGATCTTTAATTATAATTCCTATTTTTTCTGATACCGAACATGATAATAATATTCTTCAAGAATCTCCATCCAGTATCAAAGAAATATTCGATTTTCAATCTATAAAATTTGCAAAAAGTGAGTCTGAAATAATCAATATCATTCAAAAATTTAAAAGAGATGAATATCTCGCAGCCTATGAAAAAGAAAAAGAAATGCGGGTGAAACTATTATCGAGAAAGTTTTATTATGATGAATAACGGAAAAATCATTGTAAATAGAATGTATTATTTTGCTATTTTGCTATTTTTAATTCAAATAATACACTTAATATTATTTACTACAGCACCAACATCTAGTGTAATGTTAACCTCTTTACTACTTTATAGTTTTATATTTTTATATTTTTTCATTATTAAAAAATCATCAATGACTTTGTCATTATTTAATATAAACGCTAATAAATTACTCTTCTTTTTAGTTCTTGGCACGTTAGGAAAACTAATAAGCAGGTACGATTATATTCAAGAATGGCTACAAGGTGGGCTCACATTATCAAGAAACTCTGAAATTGCGGGGAAAGGTGGTTGGTACAGTTATTTAAGCATCCTATTCTACCCAGCTACAATTTTATATTTCTTTGCTAATAAGGAAGTCTTACAGAAAAAAATTTACTTACTATGCAATGTTACTATTATCGCATTTTTGCTTATAGACTTTATCTTTGTAGGTACTAGAAATGTCCCTATATTTATAATATTAATATACTTACTAACAAGAAAAAAACAATATAAGTTTAATGGAAAAACTTTTCTTACGTTACTTCTCTTGATAATAGGATTTTTAATAATTTTTGATTATACAACCACAACTAGGTTAAATGGCATTTTTTCTTGGCAAATCCATCTTCAAAATACTATATCAACGCAAGTTGTAGGGATAAATGAAACGACCCTAAAATTTTTGAACCATTATGCTAGTTTTTTATACCCCTTAATATTTCTGACTCATTATCTAGCACACTCCATTGGTGAACTAGTATACCTTTTATCACATGAATATTCCTTTGGTTCAAATGGCCCTATATATTTAATCTCAGAGTTTTGTACTGCAGGACTTTGTGATAAAGACTATTACAATGATTTGATCCTATCCGAGAATATTCGAGCTGGTGTATATCAAACAATTTTTGGTTCACTATTTTATGATTTTGGTATTAGTATTGGAATTCTTATTTTTATTCTTATTTTTTCATTTAACTCATTATCTATCATCTTATCAAAAAAAATAGGAGTTATTAATTTTATGCTCCTAATAATACTTATACTTTCACCAATTGAAAATTATCTATATGGAGGTATGGGGCTAATTCAAATAGTGATGACCTATATCATATATTTAATATCTATAACTAAAATAAAATCCAATGGATAAATTAATTATCTTACTCTTACGAGCAGCATCTATTGGTTGCAAATTTATATTACTATTTGTTATTGCGAGACTCTTGTCTACTAGTGATGTTGGTATATATGGCCTTGCTACTTCGTTTATAAATATCGCAATATTATTTGTAGGCCTAGATTACTATACATTTGTTCAAAGGCAATTAAGTCAAGGAAAAAACACTAGTCTTATAATTACAAATCAAATGGCATTATACCTAGTACTTTATTTAGTATCCTTTATTTTTATTGCTGTTTTTTGTGGTCTAGAATATCTTCCTATAAGATATTTGATATTATTATTTTTGATACTAGTAATTGAACATATAAATCAAGAAGTATCTCGCCATTTGATTTATAATGAAAAACAGAAAGTTGTTAGCGTATTACTTTTCATTAGGTCAGGTTTTTGGGCTATTTTATACGCTGCATTTTTGTATTTAACAGATTATAAAGATGTCATATTGCTATTTTATTTTTGGTTATTTGGAAGTGTCTTGTCATTATTAATATCGATAAGTCATTTAAATAATGAAATTAAATTTAAACCTAGCCTAGTAATGAAATCACATATAATCAAAGGTGTTACCTCTGCTTTACCAATTTTTTTTGCTGGCATATCCTTCAAGCTAATATTTTTTCTTGATCGATTTTTACTCAAATCCATCTCTGATGATGAAACTGTTGGGATATATGTTTTTTATATAACACTAACAATGAGCATACTTGGCTTTTTGGAACCTTTGCTATTCTCATTTTATTATCAGCGGTTGCTAAAATTTTTCAATCAAAATAAATTTCAACAATTTGGTTTAACGTTGAAAAAATTAATTTTTAGCACTCTAGCTATGAGTTTAGTTATCAACATAGGTATATTCTTTATCAGTGAGTATGTAGTATCAATAACTGGTAACGAAATTTTTATAGAAAATTATTCACTAGTGAATTATATATACTTTATAGTTATTCTTTATACTATATCCCTAATGGCTCATTATGTCCTATACTCTATAAATCTAGATAAAATTATTTTCAAATCACATATCACTGCATTGCTTGCTTATACTCTCAGTTTCTATTTTCTAGAGCTAATGCATTCATCGTTCGCACTAGAATTAAAGCCAATTGATATAGTTTTTATATCAATGATATTATCCCTATGTTGGATGATGCTAACTAGCATTCTTCCTATATTTCTTTACAGAAAATTATTTTGTAGAAAAGATTAATTGAGGTGGAATTTTGAATATAGTTTTTATCGAGAACCGTTATAAAACATTCTTATGGTCTAAAATAGCAAATAGACTTAAATCCGATTTCCCTAATGCTAAAATATCTTGGATTATACAAAATAAACTATTCAAAAGACCCAAAGGTATTGATTTATACATTCCTTTCCCCAAAAAAAACAATCTATCTAGCGATAGGAAAGTTATCTTAGAAGACATTTATAAAATGGATAGAGGGAACTATTTATATAATAACGGAGGTTTACATTATAATTATTACTATGAGAAAATAAAAGAGCATCTAATTAAATTAAGGCCATCTATAATTTTCTCTGAGTGCACATTATTTCATGAATTAATTACAGCCAAGATATGTAATGAATTGAATATTCTATTTATTACGCCGTCATCTTCGCGTTATCCTGTTGGTCATTTTTCTTTTTATGAAAATGGAACTTTAATTCCATATAATAACAAAAAATTTGATGTTCAAGAATATGATATAAAACTAACTGAATCAATTTCTGAAAGAAAGCATGTCCCTGATTATATGAAAAAACCAACGGGGTTAAATTACCTATCTTTTAAATTAAAATTGTTATTAAATAACCTTACATCTTTACTATCATGGAGTTATGGTGAGAGATACAACACTCCATCACCCATAAAAAAAATAAAACTAAACAAGCTATTAAGGAAAAACATCGAGATTTGGGAATCGAATTACGCAGTCGATAAGAATAAAATTGAAGATTGGAGTAATGTTGTTTTATACCCGTTACAAATGCAACCTGAATCCAATATTGATGTATGGGGATATCCGTTCAATGATCAAGCCGAAAATTTGAAACGACTATCTGACGCCATCCCTAAAGACCACATTATTGTCATAAAACCAAACCCAAAATCAAAATATGAAATAAATAACAAGCTATTAGAAACCATTGATCAATTAAATAATGTGGTTTGTTTATCCCATTCAGTTAACATGGATGAAATATTTAACCAAATAAATACAGTATATACTGTTACAGGTACTGTTGGTATAGAGTCTATACTTGCAGACAAAAAAATAATTACCGAGAGAAACACTGTATTACTTGGTTACCCTAATGTTTCTATTTTAGAAAAAAGTAACATTTTACATATCCCTGCTACTTATTCAAAATATCAACTAATAGCTAATATTAGAGGAAATTCTTTTTTGGGTTTAATATCCGACCCTATATATAGTAATTACTGTATATCTCAAGAAAACATCCTTAATATAACAAACGCAATAAAAAACAAATTCTTTAATAAAAGTAAACTTCAGCCCCATGAAAATAATACAGCTCAGTAAGTACTACAAACCCTATTCAGGGGGAATTGAATCCGTTGTATCTGATATTTCGGAAAATATTGAAGGTGATAATAATGAAGTAATAGTAATTGCTACTGACTCACAAAAACTACCTAAGCATGAAGTGATAAATGGAATAAAAATAATACGTTCCAAAGAAATTTTCTCTTTATGCTCTACATCCATCTCACCTGGATATATTTATAATATGTTTAAGCATAGGTGCTGTGATATAATACATATACATCTACCTAATCCATTAGCTAATTTAGCTGTTTTTGTTTCATTTTTATTCGCGCGTAAAATTAAGATGCCAAAATTAATTATACATTGGCACAGTGACATTATTAAACAAAAAAAATCCTTATTGCTTTACACGCCTCTACTTAATTGGCTACTATCTAGAGCAGATAAAATAATAGTAACATCCGAGTCTTATTTAAAATCTTCTGAGCAATTAAACGGCTTTAAGGATAAATGCGACATCATTCCTATTGGCATAAACTCTTTAGAAGATAAAGTTAATGATGATTTAGTTCTTGCCATCAAGGAAAAATATAGAAATAAAAAAATAATTTTTACACTAGGCAGACATGTTTATTATAAAGGCTTCGAGTTTTTATTGCATGCGGCACCTAAAATATCAGATGAAACAGTCATATTAATTGGTGGTATAGGTCCTGATACCCCTAAATATAATAATCTTATATCTGACCTCAATTTAGAAAATAAAGTTTTCCTTATTGGTCGTGTTTCTGATGATGACTTGGCCAGTTACTATTATGCTGCTGATATATTTTGCTTTCCTTCCATTGAGAAGTCAGAGGCCTTCGGTGTTGCCCAGCTAGAAGCAATGTCACTTGGTATCCCTGTTGTATCTACTAACATTATCGGCAGCGGGGTACCATGGGTAAATTTAAACATGCATAGTGGTTTAGTTTGTCCTCCTCAAGACTCTTCTGCCTTAGTAGAAACGATTAATACAATTTTACATGATGATAATTTATTAATCTCTTTAGGCAAGGGAGCTAAAGAACGATATGTCAAATTATTCTCACTTCCTATTATGACAAAATCAATTAATTCACTTTATCACAGTATAGTGAATAAAAATTAATCAGCCGTAGGATTTGTATGAAAAATATTATTCCTGTTATATTAGCTGGTGGCTCCGGTAGTAGATTATGGCCTCTATCCCGCGAGTTGTATCCTAAGCAATTCATTAATTTAACTAGTAAAAATACTATGTTACAAGAGACTGTGGCTAGACTTAGTCAATTAACTTGTCGAAATCCCCTCTTTATATGTAATGAAGCTCACCGTTTTATAGTTGCTGAACAATTGAGACAATGCAATAGTTCTCACAATGGTATTATATTAGAGCCTCAAGGGCGGAATACTGCCCCAGCCATCACATTAGCCGCTCTAAAAGCTATTCAAGAATATGATGACCCTTTTTTACTTATATTAGCGGCTGACCATGTTATTACAAATGAACAAGCTTTTATTAATGCTATCGAAAATGCGATTGTTGCTGCCAGCGAAGAAAAATTAGTAACTTTTGGTATTGTTCCAACCAGCCCTGAAATAGGTTATGGGTACATAAAAAAAGGAGAAGCTCTTTCCGAAAATATTTTCACTGTGGATGCCTTTGTCGAAAAGCCTAATATTGATAAGGCCAAAGAATACTTGGCCACTAATAATTATTATTGGAATAGCGGCATATTTTTATTTAAAGCTGAAAGTTATTTGAAAGAATTAAAAAATTATCAGCCGGATATATATAAACACTGCGATGATGCCTTAGCTAATTCAATACTTGATTTAGACTTTATTAGAATAAACCCAGAGTCATTCAGTAAATGTCCTGAAAGTTCAATTGACTATTCAGTCATGGAAAAAACTAAGCATACCGTTGTCGTACCTATGGATGCAGGTTGGAATGATGTTGGCTCTTTTGAAGCACTATGGGACGTATCAACTAAGAATAAAGATGGTAATGTTATTTTTGGAGATGTTCTTGCCGAATCAACAATTGATAGCTATATATATTCGCAAAACAAACTTATTGCTACAGTTGGTGTAAATAACCTTGTTATTGTAGAAACAAAAGATGCTGTTCTTGTAGCTCAAAAAAACAAGGTACAGGATATAAAAAAAATTGTTCATCAATTAAAAAAACTAAATAGAGATGAGTATCTACAACATAGGGAAGTTTTACGACCATGGGGTTCACATGATGAGATTGCTCGAGGCGATAGGTTCCTTGTAAAACATATCATCGTCAAACCAAATAAACATATTACAACACAAATACATTATCATAGGGCAGAACATTGGATCGTCGTCAAAGGTACCGCGAAAGTATTCAATGGTAGCGAAAGTTATTTATTGACTGAGAACGAGTCCACATACATTCCAATTGGTGTACCACACTCCATCGAAAACCCTGGAAAAATTCCATTAGAGTTAATCGAAGTACATTCGGGAGCTTACTTGTCTGAAGATGATGTGATTCGTATAGAAAATAAACTCAAGGATAAATGATAACGATGGAACGCCTCACATGTTTTAAAGCTTATGATGTTCGTGGCCAGTTAGGTAATGAGTTAAATATTGACATTGCGTATCGAATTGGTCGAGCCTATTGCGAATATTTTAGTCCAAAATCAATTGTTGTAGGTGCAGATGTTCGTTTAACTTCAGAAGAATTAAAATCTGCTTTAACTAATGGGTTGCTAGATAGTGGTTGTGATGTTATTGACCTTGGTATGACTGGAACAGAAGAGGTCTATTTCGCTACTCAATATCTAGATGTTGACGGAGGAATAGAGGTCACAGCTAGCCATAATCCAATTAATTACAATGGAATGAAACTTGTACGGCAAAATGCTAAACCAATTAGTGGTGACACTGGATTACGCGAAATACAAAAAATCGCCGAGAGCAATTCATTTTCTCCTATATTTAATCGCGGCTCATACAAGAAATTATCGACACTAAATGCATATGTCGATCATTTAATGTCTTATATTACGCTCAGAAACATCAAACCAATGCGGCTAGTTGTTAATTCAGGTAATGGAGCTGCTGGGCATGTTATTGATGAAATAGAGAAACGCTTTCGTGAGTTTAGTATTCCTGTTGAGTTTATTAAAATTCAGCATATTCCTGATGGAAATTTTCCAAATGGTATTCCCAATCCTTTGTTAGTAGAAAATCGTAAAGTTACATCAGATGCTGTTCTAAAGTACAATGCAGACATAGGTATCGCTTGGGATGGAGATTTTGATCGGTGTTTTCTTTTTGATGAACAAGGCCAATTTATTGAAGGTTACTATATTGTAGGCATGCTTGCAGAGGCTTTTTTACAAAAAGAGCAAGGTGCTAAAATAATTCATGACCCCCGTTTATTTTGGAATACAATAGATATAGTAACACAGGCATCAGGCATACCAGTTATGTCCAAAACAGGTCATGCCTTTATTAAAGAACGAATGAGAGAAGAAAACGCTATTTATGGCGGTGAAATGAGTGCTCATCACTATTTTCGTGATTTTGCCTACTGTGATTCAGGGATGATACCTTGGTTATTGATCATTGAACTTTTGAGTACTAAAAATATAAAACTATTTGAAGCAGTTAAAAAAAATATTTATGCCTACCCATCTTCAGGTGAAATAAATTTAACCTTAGATGATCCTCAAAAATTCATTCAACACATATACGAATATTTTAAAAATAAAGCTTTGTGTATTAATTATACTGATGGTATAAGTATGGAATTTGAATTCTGGCGCTTTAATTTACGTAGCTCCAATACAGAGTCTGTCGTGAGACTAAACGTTGAATCAAAAAATAATACTAAATTAATGGAAGAAAAAACTACTGAAATTCTTAATCTTATACATATATTTCAAAATTAATATTTATACACATGATTTATTATTCATAATGAAACCTGATTATCACTTAAATTCAGCTCCCATAGGCGTATACTTAAAATAAGTCTGTATGGAGGTAAATGAAAATGGCTAAAAATCAGATTCAATTCCAAAAAGGCATTTCTATTCATGAGGTTATTTCATTATATGGTCATGAAGAACAATACCAGAAACAAGTGTTCGATATGCGCTGGCCTACGGGGTATCACTGCCCTCATTGTGGGCATGATAAGTATTGCCAGTTAAAATCTCGTCTCCTTTATCAGTGCAATCAATGCCATCATCAGACATCTTTGACGGCCGGCACATTGTTTTCTGCGTCAAAATTACCTTTAACTGTGTGGTTTTTGGCGATTTATCTCATGACTCAGGAGAAAAATGGGATTTCTGCACTTGAATTGTCACGTCAACTGGGCATTTCCTACAACGCGGCATGGCGTATGAAACACAAGCTAATGAAAGCAATGAAAGAACGGGATGACGAAAAGCCTCTCGGCGGGTTTATTCAGCTTGACGACGCATACTGGGGAGGGGCTCAGCATGGCCCCCGAGGGCGAGGGGCAAAAGGGAAATGCCCTTTCGTTGCGGAGGTTTCAATGAATGAAAAGGGCCACCCTATGTTCATGCGTTTCAGCGTTGTGAAAGGGTTTAAGACCGAGGAACTGACCCGTTGGGCTAAAGTGTATCTTAAACCAAAATCCCTTGTTATTTCAAATGGATTAGCTTGCTTTCGGGGGATTAAGCAAGCCGGGACTTTCCATTTGCCCCGCGTCACCGGCGGTGAAGCGCAGAGTGTTAAGCTTCCTTATTTTCAGTGGGTTAACACAATGGGCTGAATATGAAACCGGACTTAAGCAACGAGGGAGCATGACGCACTGGATAACCCCAGAGGCGATTCAACACTGGGCTGCCACAGCGCGTACCATGCTAGGCAGAAGGTCTGATGGCTTCGGTTTTCTCGCTGATGTCACTGGCACTAGTCATTCCTGATCACATTATCGTCAGCCGGCAGGCGATGTCGTTACCCCATAGCCAATGTTTATGCCTGAAGGGCCGTTAGATATCCTCATTGACAACACAGGGTTTCAGGTCAGTGGCTGCAGACAAGCACAGCGCAAAGTCCCGACGCGGCTGGCATAAGCTGTATCTGTCGGTCGATACCACGACGTTTTCCGTAGTGGCACATACGCTGACAGAGCAGAATGTGGATGACCCGTCACAAGTTGCGCTCCTGTCCGACCAGATTGAGGCACCAATAGCCCAGGTGACGGCGGATGGTGCCTATGATGGGGCACCCGTAGGCGGAAATCGCACAACGCGACAGCCAGATACGGGTAGTTATCCCTCCGCGGTCAACGGCAGTCTCCGACAGCACAGACCCATCCAGAGAAACCGGCACCTGGCATATATCCGGGAACAGGAGCGGCTGGTATGGCAGAAAGCCGTGAGGTATGGCAAGCGGGCACTGGTCGAGACCATAATAGCGCGCTACAAGACGCTGATTGGCCCGCGCCTGCGTGCGCGGAGTTTCGCGATGCAAAAGACGGAAGCGGCCATCAGAGTGGCCATGCTCAATCGGCTGTTAGCCGTTGCACGGCCGCAAGGTGGAGGGAGAAAGCCGCCTGACCCGTTGGGGAAAAGGAGACTTCTAACCACCACCTATCCATGCACCAACGCCCAGAAGGACGTCTTGCACTAACAGGATAAATACAACTGTAACAAGTAAGTAGAAATAATATGACCATATTAATCACCGGAGGAACCGGCTATATCGGTTCACACACAGTATTAGCGCTTCTGGAAAAAGGAGCTGATGTTGTTGTTATCGATAACCTTTGCAATTCATCACCAGAATCTCTTCGTAGAGTTGAAAAGCTTACTGGCAAATCAGTGAAATTCTACCAAGGTGATGTGCTTGATCTGGATTTATTAAATAAAATTTTCCAAGAAAACAAAATAGAATCTGTAATTCATTTTGCTGGATTAAAAGCGGTTGGTGAATCTACCAGAAAACCCCTTGAATATTATCAGAACAATGTTACTGGCACCCTAGTTCTGTTGCAGGCTATGCGTGCCAACGGTGTACATCAACTGATTTTCAGCTCATCGGCAACGGTTTATGGTGATCCTGAATTTGTACCACTTACTGAAAATGCTAAAGTTGGTGGTACAACTAACCCCTACGGCACCTCCAAGCTGATGGTTGAGCAAATTCTAAAAGATTTTGCCGCTGCCGAGCCAAGTTTCAAAATCACCAGCCTGAGATATTTCAATCCTGTTGGTGCACACTCATCAGGTATGATTGGCGAAGATCCTAATGGTATTCCCAATAACCTGTTACCTTATATCACTCAGGTTGCTATTGGTCGTCTGGAATGTTTATCAGTGTATGGCAATGATTATCCAACTAAAGACGGTACCGGTGTTCGTGACTATATCCATGTGATGGATTTGGCTGAAGGCCATATTGCTGCGATTGACTATCTGGATAAACAACAATCCTATGAAGTTTTTAATTTAGGCACTGGTGCTGGTTATTCTGTACTTGAACTACTTCATGCTTTTGAAAAGGCATCAGGTAAAGATATTCCATATAAAATTACAGATAGACGTCCTGGGGATATTGCTGAGTGTTGGTCTGATCCATCCAGAGCTCGGAATATCCTTGGCTGGCAAGCAACGCGCAATATTGACGATATGATGCGTGATAGCTGGAATTGGCAAAAGAATAACCCTCATGGTTTTCGCTCAGGGAAAGAACGCTAAAAGCCTTTTTACGATTGACTTAGCCACTACTCGATTACTCACAATCCTAGCCAGAATAGCAAATAACTATGAGCTGGCAGATATTCTGCCGTTAACAATCAGTGCCGTAATTGCTGGTGCCAAAGGCTGGGAAGAAATTGAAGGTTTTGGTGTTGAGCAGTCGAGGATTGTTAAAGCAATACGGTAAATTTGAACAGGGTATTGTAACTCATGACACCATAGTCCATATGGTTATCTGTATCAGCACCAAGCTGTTTCAAAAGTGTTTCATTAAATGGATAAATATTTGCCATGAACTGATGAAAAGCTCAGGGAGTGCCGCAGATGGAAAAACCGTCAGGCGCTCCTAATTCAGCGCGGCGACTTAGCAGAATTACTATCTCGGATAAAACATATTGCAGTGAATATACTGAATAACACAAAAATATTTAAGATAGGATAGACACGAAAACAACGATGAATACAGCCTATCTATCTGAAATTCTTGCTAAGCAGGCCCTTCCGTAATCTTTTTCATAATACCATCATTAAAAAATAATGTATCACTAGATCTTAGTAATTTACTATAAAAGTATTATCAAAATAATTAATCTATTGGTCATTTTATGAAAACAGAAAACTCAAGAGAGTTACTCAATGATGTAATAGAGTGGGATATAGGTAATTGGAGTCATGCGTTAAAATATTGGCAGGACCATTCTAATCTAGAATTAAAGTCAGCTAATATTCTAGAACTAGGCAGCCGAAATGGTGGATTATCACTGTGGGCAGCATTAAATGGAGGTAATGTTTTATGTACGGATCTAAATGGCCCTACTCCAAAGGCTCAGGAGAAACATAAGCGTTATAATATAGAAAACAGAATTCGATATGGTAAATTAAGTGCATTAGATATTAAATATAAGAACCATTTTGATATCGTTATGTTTAAATCAGTATTAGGTGGTATCGGCTATAATTCAAATAAATCTGCACAAAAAAAGGCGATTAATCAGATTTTCCATTCATTAAAAGAAGGGGGTGAGTTTTGGTTTGCAGAAAATTTGGTTGCATCACCATTGCATAAGTTTCTCAGAAAAAATTATGTTAATTGGGGAAATGCCTGGGGCTATGTTACTGTCAACGAAATGGTCGAGTATCTGTCAGCATTTTCAAATGTTAATTATACAACTTTAGGTTTCCTTGCTACGTTTGGCAGGAATGAATCTCAAAGAAAATTTTTAGGAATGTTAGATAATAAAGTTCTAAATAAGGTCGTTCCTAAACATTGGCACTATATTATCATCGGTGTGGCAAAAAAGTAATCCAGAGAGTCTCTAAAAAATTTAGTCTGTTAGGTTATATCCAGTGATGTTTTTTCATTTTTAAGTTTACTGACAATACAAGCGAGTCCCCCCAACAAGGAAAGATCTTCTAATAGATAAATAAGAATATCGATGAAGATCCCCCTGCATCCCCTCCTGATTTCTGCTAATCTGTGCCCCTTGTTTCTGGGGGGCTTTATGCTAAACATCGTCTTATTTGAACCTGAAATCCCACCTAATACCGGTAATATTATTCGCCTTTGTGCTAACACCGGATTTCAATTGCATCTGATTCAGCCTCTGGGTTTTACCTGGGATGATAAAAGGCTACGTCGAGCCGGGCTGGATTATCATGAGTTTGCCAATGTTAAGCAACATCATGATTATTTTGCTTTTTTAGAGAATGAAGGATTAACAGGAGCGTCTTCTGCTCGTTTGTTTGCTCTCACCACAAAAGGAACTCCGGCACATAGTGCTGTAAGTTATCAAGCAGGCGATTATTTGATGTTTGGGCCGGAAACCAGAGGGTTACCACCTTATGTATTGGATAATATGCCACCACAACAAAAAATTCGTATCCCAATGCTAGCAAACAGTCGCAGTATGAATCTTTCCAATTCAGTGGCTGTTGTTGTTTTTGAAGCCTGGCGGCAATTAGATTATCAGGGCGCTATCATCAGAGAATAGTGTGCCAATAATGCCTAATATCGCTACACATTCCTGCAATGGTTCAATGTGTTATTGACCATATCACGGTAATTTTTTCTTCTTTACGTGGGTCACAGCAATGCAGTTTAGGAACCGCTCTGCACCAGACCCACGATGAGAATCAGATAACCATTTTCGTCATGTTCTCGGATGAAGCATGGTACGGCCGCGATGGTTATCAGCTCTGTACTCCCATATCGCATCCAACCAAAGATGGGCAAAAGCAACAGGTTTTGGCAATGTAAGTGACCGAATGTCCATGATGTGTCGTTAGGAAAACAGTAAGACATCAAGGGCATAGTTTTTTCCTGGATTTTCTGTACAAGTTTTTGCGCCAAATCATCATTCATCACAGGACGTAGGTGCTATGATTAGTATAACTTAACCCTATTGGGGAATTTTTTCTCTTTGAAAATTGATTCATATAACTTATATCGGGGTTGATTCCCTTAAATGATCTACTATTTGATAAAACTATTTAGATCATAATAATTTAACAAAGTTATCATTAAAACAACTTATTTTCATTGATATATATTGGTTACACTATGAAAGCAAAAATTTCAAAAGAATTTCTCCATGATGTCATAGAATGGGACATATATAATTGGAGTCATTCGTTAAAATATTGGCAAGATCATTCTGGATTAGAATTAAAGTCAGCTAATATTCTAGAGCTAGGTAGTCGAAATGGTGGGTTATCATTATGGGCAGCATTGAATGGAGCAAATGTCTTATGTACTGATTTAGATGGCCCTACGCCAAAAGCACTGGAGAAACATAAGCGTTATAATATAGAAAAGAGCATTCAGTATGATAAATTAAACGCATCGGATATTAAATATAAGAACCATTTTAATATTGTTATGTTTAAATCAATATTAGGTGCTGTCGGTTATAATTTCAATAAAACAGCACAAAAAGAGGCTATTAATCAGATTTTTCATTCATTAAAGGAAGGGGGTGAACTTTGGTTTGCAGAAAATCTGCTTGCATCACCATTGCATGAATTTCTCAGAAAAAATTATGTTAATTGGGGAAATACTTGGGGCTATGTTACCGCAAAAGAAATGACAGATTATTTATCAGCATTTTCAAAGGTTAATTATACAACATTAGGCTTCCTTGCTACGCTTGGTAGGAATGAATTTCAAAGAAAATTTTTAGGGGTGTTAGATAATAAAGTTCTAAATAAAGTCATTCCTAAGCATTGGCACTATATTATAATAGGTGTAGCAAAAAAATAATTTATATACCCGTCATCTTTCAAGTTGCCTCCTTGTTGGCTGCACTCACTCACCCCGGTCACATAGTTATCTATGCTCCCAGGGATTCGCTCCCTTGCCGCCGCGATGCATCTTGAAATCCATAGGGTATAGAAGATTTCACACGTTAAGCATGCCAGATCATATTTCCACATTCAGCATGTGAAAATATGATAGCGTTCACTAATTATCCAGATTTCAATAAATCAAATCCCATCCCCATACTCAAAGCCATGGTTGATACCATTAAAATGCTGGTTCATATCCAATGATGGCTTTTCGCTTTCAGGTTTACCGACAATACGGGCAGGCACTCCAGCGGCTGTTGTGTGCGGCGGAACAGAGCGAAGGACAACTGAACCTGCGCCAATTTTAGCCCCACGACCAATTTCAATATTACCCAATATTTTCGAACCTGCGCCAATCATCACCCCTTCCCTGACTTTCGGATGACGATCACCCCCGGTTTTACCCGTACCACCAAGGGTGACGGATTGCAGGATAGAAACGTCATTTTCCACTACCGCCGTTTCGCCAATCACAATGCCAGTGGCGTGGTCAAGCATAATGCCACAACCAATCTTTGCTGCCGGGTGAATATCAACGCCAAAAGACATCGAGATTTGGTTTTGCAGATAAATAGCCAATGCTTTACGGTCTTCTCCCCAGATCCAATGGGCAATACGATAGGCTTGTAGAGCATGAAACCCTTTGAGGTACAGCAGAGGTGTTGAGTATTTATCTACGGCGGGATCACGTAGACGTACCGCTATGATGTCGCGGGCAGCAGAGACAATCATCTTTTGATCCGAGCCATAAGCCTCTTCTACGATCTCTCTAACAGCAATAGCCGGCATAATCGGCGTAGCCAGCTTATTCGCCAGCATGTAACTTAAGGCACTACCAAGATTTTCATGCTTGAGTAATGTTGCATGAAAAAAACTGGCCAACATCGGTTCACATTCAGCCAGTGCTCTCGCTTCTGTTTTTATGTTCTTCCAAACTTCGTCCAATTCTTCTAGCGACATATTTTTTACTCTCACATTTAGAACCTATCTCATTAGATTTTTATTTAAGAGCGCACATTATCGCTCTCATCCTTTCTGGCTCTTCCTAATAATGCCTGAGCAGCTTCTATCACATTTTTATTGCAATAGAGTATCTGGTAGATTTGTTCTGCAATCGGCATTTCTACATTGGCACGATTAGCCAATGCACGTACTTCTTTGGTATTGCGATAACCTTCAACAACCTGCCCAATCTGATACTGCGCTTCTTCAACACTAATTCCCTGCCCCAGCATCATGCCAAAACGACGGTTACGTGATTGATTATCAGTACAAGTTAAGACCAAATCGCCCAATCCCGCCATGCCCATAAAGGTAGAAGGATCAGCACCAAGCGCTGCACCAAGGCGACTCATTTCCGCCAATCCACGAGTAATCAATGCGGTACGAGCATTAGCACCAAAACCCATACCATCAGATATTCCCGCGCCAATGGCGATCACGTTTTTTACGGCACCACCGAGTTGAACACCAATAAAATCAGGATTTTTATAAACCCGGAAACTTTTGCCACAGTGGAATAATTGTTGAAGTCCATCGCCAAAAGCAGATTCCGTCGCGGAAATAGCAATCGCGGTAGGCAAACCAGCCGCTAACTCTTTAGCAAATGTTGGCCCAGAGAGCACCGCTAGCGGTATTTCATTGCCTAATATCTCACGGGCCACATCCTGCAATAACCGACCAGTATCAGCTTCCAAGCCTTTAGTTGCCCATACGATACGTGAATCAGGCCGTAGATGTGGTTTTACCTGCTTTAACACTTCACCAAACACATGGCTAGGTACCACAATAAGAATATCGCGGCTCGCGGTTAGTGCTTTTATTAGGTCCGTTTCAAGCAATAAACTATCAGGAAAGGAAACATCCGGCAGAAATTTCTGATTACAACGCGCCTGTTGCAATGCCCCAACATGCTCTGGATTATGCCCCCAAAGTACAACATTATGACCATTACGAGCCAGCGTAATGGCTAATGAGGTGCCGTATGAGCCGGCACCAATCACTGTCATAGAAACAGTACTATTCATTAAGCTTCCTGTTCAGTTTGTTCACCACCCTGAGACTGTTCTGCCTGCTGTTGCAGGTAGTTCATGAATAGGGCGTCAAAGTTTACTGGAGCCAGATTCAGCTGTGGGAAGGTACCACGGCTGACCAAGCTAGTGATGCACTCACGAGCATATGGGAACAGGATATTCGGACAATATGCCCCCAAGCAGTGAGCTAACTGAGTTCCTTCAATACCGTCAATAGAGAAAATACCCCCTTGCTGTACTTCACACAGGAATGCCGTCTCTTCTCCCAAAACTGCGGTCACAGTCACACGCAGAACAACTTCATAAACCCCTTGAGCCAACTCACTGGAAGCGGTATCCAGATCCAGTTTTACTTCCGGCTGCCATTCCTGCTGAAACACTTGCGGTGCGTTCGGTGCTTCAAAAGAGATATCTTTGGTGTAGATACGTTGGATCTGGAAAGCCATTTCTGTATTGCTTTGTTCTGACATAATAATTGTTACCTTTAGATGTCCTTATTAAATTTTTCATGTGAATGTCGCCATTCACGCCCAAAATGATTACTTTTTACCACGTGCCAATGGCAAGTTTTCGCCTGTCCAACCAACCAAACCTTCTTTCAAGGAACATACGCGTTCAAAACCAGCACGAAGAAGATTCTCTGCCGGAGTACGAGATTCAGTGCCATTCGCAGAAACAACAATTACAGGCTGCTTTTTATGTTTTTCCAACTCAGCAAAATTGTTGTCTTTAATTTCAGAGGGAGTCAGGTTTACTGCACCAATAATATGCCCTTTGCGGAAATCTTCACGGGAACGTAAATCCACGACGATGGCTTCTTCTTTATTGATCAGATTAATAGCTTGAGCACGAGTTATCTCTTTAGTTTTAGAGAAGAAACCTCTCGTTGTCGTCACAATAACGGCAACCAGCAGCGCAATCCAGATGAGGCTTAAGGTCATATGCTGGTTAATAAATTGCATGATTTCTTGCAGCATGGGGGCAACAACTCCCGTTGGTTAATAACAAATATCTAAGATTCCAGAGTATACCTTTGTGTTGCGTCAATTACAGCCAAATAGCATAAGCTCAATGCAAATTTTGCGGAGAGTTTCGAGAAAAAATAAAAATATCCTGAAAATGAAGCACCTTAAGTACATTACCAGCATATGTTCTGTCACACTGGATGCATGCAGGAGTTTCAACGGTAAGTAGGCTAATATGTTTATATTTATACCCTATGGATTTCAAGAATTCGATTTCGATGTCAAGACAGCATTATCTGAAAGTGTAAAAAATCAGCGTAACATCTGGTAACTCTTTGTTCATCATGAAATAATCTAACGCACATAGTAGCAAGGTATATTTACAGAAATGGCTGACGACAAGGAAATGCATAGCCGTAATTATCGGCGCAATCAGAACTCACGGCGGAATGATATCTTTGCCTTATTGTTCTATGCTTTCCTGTTGGTTATTTTCAGCTTTAATGCCTTTGCGAATCAAATTATCGCCAATAAAAATCAGCTGAAAGATCTCCAACAAAACATCGCGGAGAAAGAGAAAAGTGTGCAACAACAACAGCAAAAACGTAGTTCTTTGCTAAATCAGCTGAAAGATCAGGAAAATACCATTTCCAAAATTGGTCAATCTCTACACAACACCCAAACTCAACTCAGTAAGCTGAATAAAGAGATTACCGCTCTAGTCTCCAACATTAACAAACTGGAAAAACAACAAAAAGCGCAACGAGATATGCTGGCACATCAATTGGATGCTGCATTTCGTCAAGGGCAACATCAAGGGCTTGAACTCATGTTCAGAGGAGAGGAGGGTAAGAGAGGAGAGCGTATACTCGCTTACTATAGCTACCTTAATCAAGCCCGCCAGGACACCATTGTTAAACTTGAGCAAACAGCGGTTGATTTAACTGAACAGAAAAAGCTTGAGCAGCAGAAACAGGAAGAGCAGAAACAAGTGCTGACTGAACAGCAGCAGCAGAAACAGCAGATGGAAGTGGCCCGCAACGCTCGGCAAAAAACGTTGTCTGAACTGGAATCTTCCTTAAAGAAAGATCAGAAAAATCTCGCTGAACTAAAACAAAATGAAACCCGTCTGCGAGATAAAATTGCCAAGGCAGAACGGGAAGCGAAAGCACGTGCTGAACGAGAAGCCAAAGAAGCTGCCCGCGTCCGTGCCCAGATTGCAGCAAAACAGAAGCAAGCACAGCAAAAAGGTTCCAGCTACAAGCCAACTGAGGATGAGCGCGCATTGATGGCGCGTACCGGTGGCCTCGGCCGTCCGGCTGGTCAGGCAATCTGGCCGGTCCACGGTAAGGTGATACATCAGTTTGGTGAAGCGCTGCAAGGCGAATTACGCTGGAAAGGCATGGTGATTTCAGCCACAGAAGGTACGGAAGTCAAAGCGATATCCGATGGTCGGGTTTTACTGGCTGACTGGTTGCAAGGCTATGGGCTGGTTGTCGTTATCGAGCACGGTAAAGGTGATATGAGTCTCTACGGCTATAATCAGAGTGCTCTGGTCAGTGTCGGCCAGCAAGTTCGTGCCGGACAACCTATTGCATTGGTCGGTAACAGTGGCGGTCAGCAACAACCCGCACTCTATTTTGAAATCCGCCGTCAGGGAAGAGCAGTAAACCCACAACCGTGGCTTGGGAGATAATCAGGTGAGACAACGCAAACTCGCAAAACTCATTGGTACTACCGCCCTGTTACTTTTGAGCCTACAAACCAGTGCTGCCCGTTTGGCTATTGTTATCGATGATTTTGGCTACCGTCCTCATAATGAAAACAAAATATTGCAGATGCCTGTTGCAATCTCTATCGCCATTCTGCCGGATTCACCGCATGGCAGGGAGATGGCTGAAAAAGCCTATAAACAAGGACGGGAGATCTTAATCCACCTGCCAATGGCACCTTTAAGTAAGCAATTGCTAGAGCCGGATACGCTCCAGCCAACCATGAGCAGTGAAGATATTGACCGCATCATCCAGCGTGCAATACAAAAAGTTCCTTATGCTGTAGGAATCAATAACCATATGGGCAGCGCTATGACTTCGAGCTTGCCGGGAATGCAGAAAGTGATGCGTTCACTGTCTGGTTATAACCTCTATTTTCTCGACAGCGTGACGATTGGCAATACTCAAGCAACAAAGGCAGCACAAGGCACACCTGTTCGCGTTATCCGCCGTAATGTTTTCCTTGATGATGTGCAATCAGAAGCGGAAACTCGCCATCAGTTAAACCGTGCGATTGCCATTGCCCGTAAGAATGGTTCCGCTATTGCTATCGGTCATCCTCATTCAACAACCATTCGTGCATTACAGCAGATGCTGCCAACACTTCCCGCTGATATTGAGTTAGTCAGCCCAAGTAGGTTGTTAAGTGGTAAACCTGTTGGTGATAATCAGCGTAAATGGGGCAAGCTGTGTGAAATAAAAGAGGCACCCGCTACAGTTACCAGCCAAGATTATTTGACAGTTATTGGCGATACTCTGGTTGATAATCCTATTGTGAACACGGTGAGCCAATATATCCAGAAACTGGCCAGCGATAAGTCTCAGGATAAAACAGAATAGAAATTCATTTTAAAAGGTGGGTTAATACACGTTATTTCTATTTATTTGTGTCGACAGCGTCAAGTCTGTTTTTTCTTAATAATTATTCAGAAAAATAAATTTTATTTATACTTCAGGTATTTTAGTTCCATTCTTAAGAGATGATTTGGTTATATGAATATTTCATCATTGATAGTAATATTAAATACACGAAATGAATTATACACTATTTATTTCTCCCGGATGCATTGTAACAAAAAAAATTGTAACTAATTTAAACAACTTCATGTCATTAATAATTAAGAATGTGATCAGTTGTATGTTTTTACATTTCCACCATACCTAAAAATATTCAATTTTAACTATCTCACTTTGGTTTGAATTGATTTTTACCCAGATAAATGGTTAATTTAATAGTGTACACTTTTCACAATCAATATTTTTACTTAGAATAAATCAACACATATTGTAATTAATGTATCATTAAGTGTATTTAATATTTCAACATTAAATAATTAATCTAAATTTTTCCCATGGTGATGTTTAACTTTCACCTCATTAATGTCGTCAAGAAATACATTATATATTTTCATGAGCAATATATACCTCATGGATTTCAAGATGTATCGCGACGGCAAGGGAGTGAATCCCCGGGAGCATAGCAAACTATGTGACCGGGGTGAGTGAGTGCAGCCAACAAAGAGGCAACTTGAAAGATAACGGGTATAAATGGTCAATTAAGTTCAGAGTTTATAATGCCTCTAAGTAGGCTTTAAAAATATTATATTCATTTGAGAGAGCATTTTATGAAAATAACAGGCATAGCCGGATTACTTCCTTCCCGCTTCGTCTCTAATCAAGAGGTTCTTGATTTAGTTGAATACTATTCAAAAGAAATTTTCCATGGTGATTTTCCCAAGACATTGAAACTAATCGGAAAAATGCTTAATAAAACAGGTATAAATTCCCGGTATTGGTTGGCAGATAACGAGAAACCTATGGAATTCATTGAGGCTGCATTTAATCATGCCTTAGCACAAGCCAACATCATTAAGGAAGATATCGATTTACTGATCTATTCCAGTGTTGCCCGCGGCTTCATAGAACCAGCTAACAGTACTTTTGTCTCAAAGGCACTAGGGCTAACTTGTAGGAACTACGATGTTATAGACGCCTGTAACGGTTGGGTGGCAGCTATGGATATTATCAATAGCAAAATGAAAGCTGGTGAAATACGCCATGCCGCTATTGTTAATATGGAGTTTATTATGTCCCAAAATGGACCAATTTTTCCAAAGACTTTTTCCCTAAACTCCTTGTCAGAAGTAGCTTATAAATTCATAGGTTGCACAGTCGGAGAGGCAGCAACCGTCACTATTATTAGTAATGAATCGCCTGAAAACTTCAAATTTAATTATATCAATCGCCCAGACTTAAGCGACTTATCAACAATTTCACTGCCAGACTGGAGGCTATTCTGCAATGATACAGACGTTGAACGTATTGAGCCTACAGGCGGGAAATATCAAGTGAACTCCCACTCGGCACTACTGCACGATCATGGAGAAAAAGAGACTATTAATCTATTTAATCAGCACAAAATATCTGACGATATCGAACATATTTTTATTCATACTGGTTCACCAAAAACGTGGGCACTCCTTGGTCAGAAGATGGGTATTGACGACAAGATACATCATGTTGGCCAACGGGTAGGTAATATTGCTACAGCATCTATCCCGTTCGGAATATTCGATGCCATTGATCAAGGTATATTGAAAAAAAATCAACTTTGTATGGGATGGGCTGGTAGTGGTGGAATGGTTTTTACTGCAATGACGTTTAAATTTTAATTTCTTCAAGTTGGTTAAAGGGAAATAAAATTTGCTTATAATCTACCATCCACTCAAAGTCAGATTAGTGAATACTTATTTACACAAGATATATACCCTATGGATTTCAAGATGCATCGCGGCGGCAAAGGAGTGAATCCCCGGGAGCATAGATAACTATGTGACCGGGGTGAGCGAGTGCAGCCAACAAAGAGGCAACTTGAAAGATGACGGGTATAGAGAAAAAACAAAGGGCCGCCAGTACAAATATCATACTAGTGGCTCAGCTTAATTAAGCTCAGTTCTATTTAAGAGCAGCCAATTCAAAGGTACTTAGATTAAAACTTGTTTTTTTGGGGCTGTAAGGCGTAGGCAATCAATCCGACTACCGCTTCCAGTAGAAAACTTATTTATGTGATGAAAGAAGGCAATCATCTTTTTTAAATGTTGGCACATGCGATTAATTAACCAGAGAGGAGAAAGCATCGGCAATGTGCAGTTTAAGATAAAATGTTTTGAAATCATGATAGTGACTCATATGAAATAAGGATAAAGCTCGTCATGATTTCGTTCATTAAAGAAAAATCTAGCGGCTACAGTGCCAGAATCCATTTTTCCGTTTTACCATACCTCGTTGCCTATGGTGTTATTAGCGCCGATCTGTTTCAAATAAACAGCAGGAATAACAATTCCGCTACTGTTACCCTATTTCTGGATTGTCATAGAATTATCTTAAAAAGACAGACGCTCAAGAAAACTGAAAACGCCTGTCAATCTTAGTAGTAACTTTACTGATTAATCCCAGTTCAGAATAACTTTACCAGACTGCCCTGAACGCATGATGTCAAAGCCTTTCTGGAAATCATCAATAGAGAACCGGTGGGTGATAATGGGTGTCAGATCCAAACCAGATTGAATTAATGTAGCCATTTTGTACCAGGTTTCAAACATCTCACGGCCATAAATCCCTTTGATAAACAACCCTTTAAAAATCACCTGATTCCAATCAATTGCCATATCTGATGGAGGAATGCCCAACAGTGCAACACGGCCGCCGTGATTCATGGTATTTAATAAGGTACGAAACGCCGCCGGGGCACCGGACATTTCCAAACCAACATCAAAACCTTCCGTCATGCCCAATTCCGCCATGACATCAGTCAGATTTTCCTGACTGACGTTCACCGCACGGGTGACGCCCATTTTACGTGCCAGCTCAAGGCGATATTCGTTAACGTCGGTGATAACAACATAACGTGCGCCAACATGTTTACATACTGCCGCCGCCATAATACCAATTGGGCCAGCACCAGAAACCAGCACATCTTCACCAACCAGATCAAACGAAAGCGCGGTATGAACAGCATTGCCAAATGGGTCAAAAATAGAGGCCAGTTCATCAGAGATGTTATCTGGGATTTTGAACGCATTAAATGCAGGAATAACCAGATATTGAGCAAAACAACCCGCGCGGTTTACCCCTACGCCAATGGTATTACGGCATAAGTGAGTACGGCCACCACGGCAGTTACGGCAGTAACCACAAGTAATATGCCCTTCGCCAGACACTCGGTCACCAATTTTAAAACCTTTTACTTCCTGACCAATCGCAACAACTTCACCAACATATTCATGACCGACAACCATCGGTACAGGAATGGTTTTTTGTGACCAATCATCCCAGTTATAGATGTGCACATCCGTACCACAAATCGCCGTTTTACGGATTTTGATCATCACATCATTGTGCCCCAGTTCTGGCTCAGGCACATCAACCATCCAAATGCCTTCTTCTGCTTTTAACTTTGACAATGCTTTCATAGAGATGCCTTATGCAATTACATTTAATTGCTTACCAATTCGCGTGAACGCTGCAACTGCACGTTCAATTTGCTCTTCCGTATGCGCTGCTGACATTTGCGTGCGGATACGGGCCTGATTTTTAGGGACTACCGGATAGAAGAAACCAGTAACATAAATGCCTTCTTTCAGTAATTCTGCGGCAAACGCCTGTGCCAATTTCGCATCACCTAACATGACCGGAATAATCGCATGGTCAGCCCCCGCCAAAGTGAAACCTGCGGCTGTCATTTTTTCACGGAACAGGTTAGCGTTCTTCCACAGACGATCACGCAATGCATCTCCCTCTTTCAGCATATCCAGCACCTTAATGGATGCCGCGACAATCGCCGGAGCCAGTGAGTTAGAGAACAGATATGGGCGTGAGCGCTGGCGCAGCCATTCAACAACTTCTTTACGTGCCGCGGTATAACCACCGGAAGCACCACCCAATGCTTTACCTAATGTGCCGGTAATAATGTCAATGCGATCCATTACGTCACAATATTCGTGAGTACCACGGCCATGAGCACCAACAAAACCAACCGCATGGGAGTCATCCACCATGACCATTGCATCAAATTCATCAGCCAGATCACAGATAGATTTCAAATCAGCAATCACACCATCCATCGAGAACACACCATCGGTTGCAATCACAATATGGCGTGCATTGTCTGCTTTCGCTTTCTCTAATTGTGCTCTCAGTTCCTGCATATCATTATTAGCATAGCGATAACGCTTCGCTTTGCATAAACGGACACCATCAATAATAGAAGCATGATTCAACGCATCAGAGATAATGGCATCTTCCGGCCCAAATAGCGTTTCAAATAAACCACCGTTTGCATCAAAACAAGAAGAATAAAGAATAGCATCTTCCATACCCAAAAATTCTGCCAGTTTTCTCTCCAGCGCTTTATGAGTATCCTGAGTTCCACAAATAAAACGAACAGATGCCATACCAAAACCGTGGCTATCCATTCCCGCTTTAGCCGCGGCAATAAGTTCAGGGTGATTAGCCAAACCTAAGTAGTTATTTGCGCAGAAGTTAATAACGTGGCTGCCATCGGCTACAGCAATGTCAGCATTTTGTGCAGAAGTGATGATACGTTCATTTTTGAACAATCCTCCAGAATGGGCTTGTTCTAATTGTTCGTTAATTTGCTGGTAAAATGATGCTGACATTTATTTTTCTCCTGATTTATAAATGAAGAGTTGTGAGATATTTTACTCATTGATCAGGCTACTGACGACACTATCAGGCAGATAATATTAACTTTGCTGTATCCGTCACGTCATGCGACCTGAATTACCATAATATTTCAGTATATTCCCCTGCTTAAGCTGCTGTCGTCATGGATGTTAGATGTTATTATAGAAGCAATTTGCTTCATTAACCCGATTGTAGAGGTGAGTCGGATGATTATTGTCACTGGCGGTGCTGGATTTATTGGTAGCAATATTGTCAAAGCACTAAATGACGAAGGATATAAAGATATTCTGGTCGTAGATAATCTAAAAGAGGGTACTAAGTTCATCAATCTGGCTGACTTGGATATTGCTGATTACATGGACAAGGAAGAGTTTATTGCCAGTATTCTGGCCGGTGATGACTTCGGTGATATTGACGCTATTTTCCATGAAGGCGCTTGCTCATCCACAACCGAGTGGGATGGCAAATATATGATGGATAATAACTATCAATATTCCAAAGAATTACTGCATTATTGCCTTGAACGCGGTACTCCTTTCCTGTACGCCTCCTCAGCAGCAACCTATGGCGGCCGCACTGATAATTTTATCGAAGAGCGTCAATATGAGAAACCGCTCAATGTTTATGGTTACTCTAAATTTCTATTCGACCAATATGTCCGGGAGATCCTGCCTCAAGCTGATTCACCAATTTGTGGTTTCCGTTATTTTAATGTGTATGGACCACGTGAAGGGCACAAAGGGAGTATGGCTAGCGTTGCCTTTCATTTGAATAATCAAATCAATCAGGGACAAAACCCAAAACTATTCGCCGGCAGTGAAAGCTTTCAACGTGATTTTATCTATGTTGGTGATGCCGCTGCGGTTAATCTTTGGTTCTGGAAAAACGGCGTTTCCGGTATTTATAACTGTGGAACGGGTCGTGCTGAATCTTTCCAGGCGGTTGCAGATACGGTTGTTGAATGCCATAAAGATAAATCACTCACTGTTGAACATATTGATTTCCCTGAACATCTGAAAGGTCGTTATCAGCGCTTCACGCAAGCAGATCTGACCAAACTTCGCGCGGCCGGTTATGATAAACCATTCAAAACCGTTGCCGAAGGGGTAACGGAATATATGCATTGGCTCAATCAGGATAAGTAATCTACTCACTATGAAAATATTGGTGATCGGCCCCTCGTGGGTGGGTGACATGATGATGTCGCAAAGCCTTTACCGGACATTAAAGGCTTTGCATCCTAATGCAGAAATTGATGTGATGGCTCCCGCCTGGTGCCGTCCACTGCTGGACAAAATGCCGGAGGTCAATCAAGCATTGGCTATGCCATTAGGGCATGGCGCACTGGCATTGGGCGAACGCCGCCGTTTGGGGGTCGCCCTGCGTGAACGTAAATATCATCGCGCTTATGTGCTGCCAAATTCTTTCAAATCTGCCTTGGTGCCTTTCTTCGCCAATATTCCTCTGCGCACTGGCTGGCGTGGTGAAATGAGATATGGATTGCTTAATGATATTCGTACATTGAATAAAGAAGCCTTCCCATTAATGGTTCAACGCTATGCCGCATTGGCTTACGATGCAAAACCCAGTAGTGCGGCAGATCTGCCTCAACCATTACTTTGGCCTCAACTGGATATCAGTGATGAAGATATTGCTGAATCCACCGCGGCCTTCAATATTTCTGATCATCGGCCTATCATCGGGTTCTGCCCCGGCGCAGAATTTGGCCCGGCAAAACGCTGGCCGCATTATCACTACGCCGCATTAGCTCAACAGCTTATTACTCAAAAGGGATATCAAATTCTGCTATTTGGCTCTGCCAAAGATCACGAAGGTGGAGAGGATATCCGCAACTCACTGACGGGAGAAGCTCGTGAACACTGTATCAATCTTGCCGGACAAACTTCTCTTGAACAGGCAGTCAATATTATCGCGGCCTGTGATGCTATTGTGACCAACGATTCCGGTTTGATGCACGTTGCCGCAGCACTTAATCGCCCTCTGGTTGCACTTTACGGCCCAAGTAGCCCAGATTTTACCCCACCATTATCCGATAAAGCGGAAGTTATCCGTCTTATTACTGGCTATCACAAAGTCAGAAAAGGTGACAGTGCACATGGCTATCACCAAAGCCTGATTGATATTCAACCAGAGCAAGTTATCACTTCTCTAGAAAAATTATTACAAGCGGAGAACCAGAGTTAATGCGGGTTTTATTGGTCAAAACTTCTTCTATGGGCGATGTCCTCCACTCGCTCCCTGCACTGACTGATGCAGAAAGAAACTTACCTGACGTCCGTTTTGATTGGGTAGTAGAGGAAGGTTTTGCTCAAATCCCCGGCTGGCACAGTGCGGTTGATCAAATTATTCCTGTTGCTATTCGCCGCTGGCGTAAAAACTGGTTTAGCCCAGAAATTCGGGCAGAACGTCGTTTATTCAAAGAAAAATTAAAATTACATCAATATGATGCCATCATCGATGCTCAAGGGTTATTAAAAAGCGCATTTCTGGTAACCCGACTCGCTGATGGTCCTAAACATGGTTACGACCGCAAAAGTATCCGTGAGCCATTAGCGAGTTTTTTTTATGATTGCCGTCATACGGTCAGCAAGCAACAGCACGCCGTAGAGCGCATCCGAGAACTGTTTGCTGTCAGCCTGGGTTATACCAAACCGGCAGCACAGGGTGATTATGGGATTGCCCGTCACTTTTTAAAGCAGAAACGAGAAAATCAGGGCGATTATCTGGTTTTTCTCCATGCCACCACTCGCGATGAAAAACATTGGCCGGAAAGCCATTGGCGACAACTTATTGCTGAAATTCAGCCAACGGGTGTACGAATTAAGCTCCCTTGGGGCGCAGAACATGAATACCAACGTGCGCTGAGATTGGCGGAAAACTTCCCTCATGTGGAAGTATTACCAAAGCTGACTTTGGCACAAGTCGCCCAAGAGCTGGCCGGAGCAAAAACCGTTGTTTCTGTTGATACTGGCCTAAGCCATCTCACTGCCGCACTGGATCGCCCTAATATCACGTTGTTTGGTCCGACAGATCCAGGACTCATTGGCGGCTATGGCAAAGAACAAATATCGTTAAAAGCGGTGGATGGGAATATCAAAAGTATTACACCATCGAAAGTATTAGCTCATCTTCAAGAAAATATTGGCTGATTAATTATTAAATCTGAGGCGTTTCTGGTAAGCGCCTATTAGGCAGTATTATCTGCCCAAAATTAAGTGAATCTCTATTAATGTCCTTGATCATGTTAACTTTATTTTCTTAACTATGATAATCGCTTCCATTGATAATATTCAGCCAATGTCATTCCTCGAACCTGTGGCTGTAAGTCGTTAAAGAGTGCCTCCAGATCCTGATAAAGTAATTCAATCTGTTCTTCATTTTTAAATGTCGGACTACCACCAGGCATAAATTCAGACGAATGCAGCATAAATTCAATATAATCACTGCCTTCTGCTAATGTCTGTTGGACAACTTTTTTCATTTGTTCCAAATTGCCCCCTTTTGGTCTTAACCAGTTAACAGATGGAGAACGCGGTTTCCCACGTAAGCTGTCATATTTCTGTTTAAGGAAATTCATCAATGGAGGGTGTTTATATTGAATACTCATCGGAACTTCCAGCAAAGGAGAGTCACCTTCTTTAGCAATATTCTGCAAATCCATAAAATAGGCATAAGATGGAAAGTGACGATAATCAGTTCCACCGTTGCCATTAGGATCGCCTTTGGTAAAACGCCAATTAACCCGTGGTGTTACTGAACAATCGACTTGATAACCATATTCCACCAGCAATTCAGCATAATATTCATTAAATGCCCAACGACCTGCCCGATGGCTTAACATTTTAATCTGTAGTTTGTCTTCCAATAACTTAGTCATCAGATCAATTTTGGCTCTAACTTGTTCTTTTGGAAATTCAATCAGATAAGGTTTATAACGCATGTCATCGTCGGTAAGAGGAACAAGTGGTGGGTTATTCCAGGCATGTAAATGCATACCAATTTCCCCCTGTCCTCTGGCAATAACATCTTTAGCAAATTCAATGTATAAATCATCCATTGCCATTTCATAGTTCGTCAACCAAACTGGCTTAAAACCAAAACGTTCACATAGACGCTGAAATCTCGGTAAATAATGAGTATTTTTTGTCGAGATCTGACCGTGATTTTGCCACAGGTCATCACCCTCAGTATCAATAGTGATAATAAATGCAGGTCGAGTCATCAGAATATGCCCACAATAGAATAAAATAGTGCAATTATCTTATCATATATATAGCAGTTCTATATCTCATTAAATCCTATATTTCGTATCTAATCTTATCAATAAAAAACACTATGAAATGTTAGATCTTTCGGAAAGTTGTTTTTTCTTCTATTTAGTTCTCTTAATTTTTGGGGCTTTTTTTATTCATTAATTTATCTCAACAACCAAACTTAAAAAGCACATATCACCATTCTTACTTCTTCATTAAGGATAGATATTTTGCCAAAATAATATCTAAATCAAATTTCTTATACATATCCTCTGTAACCACAGGCGGTTCATGGTAGATAAACTTCATTTTTTCTGCCAGTGAATCAGTTGTCAGCTCTGATTTATATTTTTCCAGCTCACCAACCATAATTTCATTAACACCACCGGGACACATCGTGCTGACAATGGGAGTATCACAAATCAACGATTCAATTAACACATTCCCTAATCCCTCACTGTCAGAACTCAAAACAACCGCTTTAGCTCCACGGATAACAGGTAATGGATTTTCAAGGAATCCCGTTAAAACAACTTTAGACTGTAAGTTTAAATCCACAATCTTCTGTTTTATTTGTTGAGTGATAGCTTCATCTCCGTGACCTACAATCAATAACTTACATGGAATATCTGCTTTCGCAAACGCTTCTAATAAACGATCATGCCGTTTAACCCGGTGAAATCTGCCTATATGCAATAAATAAGTCTCATCCGAATAGGGGTTATTTCGCAGAGATTTTTCTTTAATATCTGGGATGTTGAAAGGATTATAAATCGTCACCATTTCATTAGGCGTAAGTAACAAATTATTCTTTAAATCTTTCCCTACAGCATCAGATACACAAATTAAATTCCGGTTATTATATGTCCACTTGATTTTTTGTTTCTTGATCCAGCGAGATAATCCCGTCTTATTACCAAGATATGAGTTTGAAAATACGCCATGAATACAAAACCATACATTTAACCCGGCTAACACTTTTGATTGCACGACAATGCGATCAGTTTTATGCAAGTTTGAGACAATCAACGTAGGGATTCCCTTGCGAAGAAAAACTTTTTCTAAAACCTTATCCATAGATTTGGCCCTACGGCAAATTTCAGTCTGTCTTCTAAAAGGCCCGCTGTATCCATCAACATCAATGATCAGTTCGATACCACCTGGTACTGAATATTCACATTTCTCTGCCAAAGAGAGCAGCGTAACATCATATCCTCTCTGTTGCAGACCATCACAAAGCCGGATAGTGACATTTTCCGCACCACCACCAGGTAATCCATCAATGATAAATAATACATGTCCCTTCATGATGAGAGCACCCTTTCGTATAATCCAATGAGCTGTTGTGATAAATGTTCCGGTGTATAACCGAGTATTCCTGTTCTCGCTAATTCTGACATTTTATTATTCAAATGATCCGAAGGCGTATTCTGAATAGCTTCCGTAATATCTGAAACAGCCAAAGCATCACATACAAACCCGTTATTCCCAGAGGTAATAAATTCAGCGCCACCACATGTCGTACTGGTTATTACCGGAAGCCCGCAAGCCATTGCCTCCAGTATCACATTTGGAAACGGATCATATAAGGTCGGTAGCAACAAGCCATCTGCAAGCTGATAAAAAGGCAATGTCCTTTTCTGGACGCCCATAAACCTGATGCGCTCATGACATCCCAGTGAATTAGCTAACTGCTTATATTTCTTCTCTTCTTTATCCTGCCCCACAACGATTAAATAGGCATCCGTCGCACTCACTGCCTGAATCGCAGCTTTTAATCCCTTTCGCTCAAACCCCGAACCAACATAAACTAAACATTTAGCCTGCAAGGGAAGGTTATGCTCTTTCCTTAATTGTATTCTCTGAGATTCCGTTGCCAGAAAAAATTGTTTATTGTCTATCGAATTATAAATAACCGATATTTTTTCCTCAGAAAGCCCAAAATCCGTCATAACCTCCCTTTTTACCATTTCCGAGTTACAAATAACCATTTTTAATTCCGGTGCCGAATACATCTTTTGCTCAGCATCCATCACATAACGATGGTAACGACTCGTAAAAAGTAATTTGCTCCGCCAAGGAGATAAAACACGCGCACGTTGCTGTAGCCAGCGCTGATGAACGCCGTCACCTGCACGATAAATATCACAACCGGCAATACGTTCATGACTTTGAACAAGATCAAATTGCTCTTGTTGCCATATTGTTTTGGCAGCTTTGGCAAATCCTCTTTCACGGCTGATGCGCCCCCATTTATGAGGATTTGTTAAATGAACATGCCAATCAGGATTAACGTCTCCCTGCCAAGAACGCGTAATAACGTTAAGCTCCAAATTTTCATTCCCTAAAGCCTCTAAGGCGCGGGAGACAAAACGTTCTGCACCACCATCCGGGCGATATTTCTGCCGAACAATCGCAAGACGTACTAATTTCATAATAAATTTCTCCGGGCGGCAGCAATAACCATCTCACTGGGAATGACATTCAGATAACGTATATCCGTTTTAGTATCAACATCATCAGGATCAGGTAAATCACCATAATCACCAGCCCAAATAACTTCACCTTTCGCTTCCCACGGACGCCAGAATACTAATTTTGATGGCCCAAATAAAGCGATACAAGGTGTTTTTAACGCAGCGGCCATATGCATAGCAACGGAATCCATCCCGATGAATAAGTTGGCCCCATCAATCAGCGCTGCAAGTTGAGGTAAAGTTAATTGGCCGGCAAAAGAAATCACTCTCTCTTTTGGGCAATTTGATAAAATCTTCACCACCATCTGCTCCTCCTTACGATCTGGCCCGGAGGTAATAACGATTGTCCAGCCATCAGACTGTAATGCACTAATCGTTTCACTCATCTTTTTTTCATCCCAACATTTAAAAAACCAACGGGATGTCGGTTGCACAACAATATATTTTTGATCTACACCATGCTTATCAAGAAGCATCAAAACAGCCTCTTTATCCTGCTGGCGGTAACTCATCGTCACTGTAGTGTTGATTAACGGAAGATTTAACAGCGAAAGAGCTGACAAATTCTGCTCAACAATATGCAAAAACTGACTATGCTCTGTCGGCACAAATTTTGTGAAACATTTTTTCCAAAATAGGCTGCGTCGTTTTGCTAAATCAAACCCAATACGCACTTTTGCGCCAGTAAATCGTGTCACAAATGCACTATACCATTGATCAGTAAGATTAATAACCAGGTCGTATTGACGATGCCTTAATCGTTTAAGCAATCTCCATTCATGACCAAAATGTGTTTTAATTCCCTGTTTCTTCCATTGTCTATCGATAGAAAATAGATTAGCCACAGCAGAAAAATCAGCCAATATTGGTTCAGTTTCTTTATAGAGTAAAACATCAATTTCCACCGCCGGATAATTATCCTTAAGGGTATTAATAACCGGTGTAATTAATAATACATCACCATGATGTCGTAACTTTATTATCAGAATACGGTCAAATTGAGCTTGTAATTTACTCATTGCATTCCCAGTATAAAGATACAGATAAAAGAAAAAACTGCCGCAACATGTGCAGAAGCTACAGAAAATCCGCTTTACCTTCATATATAATAGAAGCACGATCTTGCGCAAAAACCCTAATTTACCTTTCTAATTCTGTTCAGATCCTAGAAGCCATACGCATTTTCATACTTTCTTTGCCGCAATGTGATACTATTGACGCTAATTTATATAAGTGAATTTGATAGAATGTTACTGCGTTTATATCAGGTACTTCTCTACCTTATCCAACCTCTGATTTGGTTGCGTTTATTGCTCCGCAGCCGCCAAGCCCCTGCTTACCGTCAGCGCTGGGGTGAACGCTACGGCTTCTGTGCCGGTAAAGTTGCCGCTGGAGGCATCCTGCTCCATTCCGTTTCCGTTGGTGAAACGTTGGCCGCCATTCCTTTAGTCAGAGCCTTGCGCCATCACTATCCTTTTTTACCGATTACCGTGACAACGATGACGCCAACAGGCTCAGAAAGAGTGCTTTCTGCTCTGGGAAATGATGTTAATCACGTCTATTTGCCATACGATCTCCCCGGTTCCATGGAGCGCTTTCTCAATCAAGTTAATCCAAAGTTAGTCATTATTATGGAAACAGAACTTTGGCCTAATCTGATTTTCCAACTTCACCAACGTAATATTCCTCTGGTCATTGCTAATGCCCGTTTGTCCGCACGTTCCGCTGAGGGATATCAAAAAGTAGGGAATTTCATAAAAACAATTTTGCGCAGCATTACCTTAATTGCTGCCCAGAATCCGGAAGATGGTGAACGTTTTGTTGAACTGGGTCTAAAACGTTCTCAACTGACTATCACTGGTAGTTTGAAATTCGATATCTCAGTAACACCTGAATTGGCAGCCAAAGCAGTGACATTACGGCGCCAATGGGCTGCTCGCCGTCCTGTCTGGATCGCCACCAGCACCCATGATGGAGAAGAGAGTATTATTCTAGATGCTCATTGCAAGTTACTGAAACAATGTCCAAGTCTGCTGCTGATCCTGGTACCACGCCACCCTGAACGTTTTATTAAAGCTGAAGAATTAACCAAGAAAGCCGGACTCAGCTATATTCTTCGCAGTTCTGATAAAATCCCTGACGCCAATATTCAGGTCGTTATCGGCGATACAATGGGGGAATTGATGCTGCTCTATGGTATTGCCGATCTGGCTTTTGTTGGTGGCAGCTTGGTTGAACGTGGCGGCCACAACCCGCTAGAAGCGGCAGCCCATGCTATTCCGGTGCTGATGGGCCCTCATACCTTTAACTTTAAGGATATCTGCACCAAGCTGAATCAGGCTAATGGCCTGATTACCGTTACGGACAGCCACTCTTTATTCACCGAGATCAACAGTTTACTGACTGACGAAGATTATCGTCTGTATTATGGTCGCCACGCAGCAGAAGTACTGCATGAAAATCAGGGGGCTCTTCAACGCCTACTTAAACTGCTGGAACCCTATCTCCCACCTCGGAGCCACTGAATGAGTGACAAAAAACGTCTTTCCGTTGTCATGATCGCTAAGAATTCAGCGGATCTGATAGCAGATTGTCTGACCTCAGTCCGTTGGGCTGACGAAATCATCGTGCTCGACTCGGGTAGTTCAGACGATACCTGCCAGATAGCACAGGCAATGGGTGCAAAAGTATTCTCCAATACTCGCTGGCCGGGATTTGGTCGTCAGCGTCAGCTAGCTCAGCAATACGCTTCTGGCGATTATATTTTTATGATCGATACTGATGAACGCGTAACATCAGAACTCAGAGCGTCCATAGAACAGACTCTGGCACATATAGATGACAATAAAGTCTACAGTTGTGCCCGCCGGAATTTGTTCCTTGGCCGCTTTATGAAACACAGCGGCTGGTACCCAGATAGGGTCATTCGTCTCTACGCCCGTGATCGTTATCAATACAATGATAATCAAGTTCATGAATCCCTTGAAACTCATGGCGCTCCCGTCGTTATTTTGCAAGGGGATTTACTTCATCTGACTTGCCGTGATTTGATGGAATTTCAGAGAAAACAGCTAAATTATGCTAAAGCCTGGGCAGAACAGCGCCATGAACAAGGTAAACAGTGCGGTTATTTCTCAATTTTCAGTCACACTTTTGGGGCTTTCTTTAAAACCTGGCTGTTGCGAGCTGGCTTTCTTGATGGTAAACAAGGGTTAGTATTGGCTATTGTCAATGCTCAATATACGTTTAATAAGTACGTCGCATTGTGGGAAAAGAGACAACAAAAGGGTAAAAATTGATGAAAACCAAAGCCATTTATCCCGGAACATTTGATCCTGTTACTTACGGTCATATCGATATCATCACCCGCGCCGCAGATATGTTTGACCATGTTCTATTTGCTATCGCCAACAGTGCCAGAAAGAATCCTATGTTTACTCTGGATGAGCGCATTACCTTGGCAAAAGAGGTAACGTCACATCTGGATAATGTGGAAGTGGTCGGTTTCTGTGAATTAATGGCTAATTTTGCAAAAAAACAACAAGCAAATATTCTTATCCGTGGCCTTCGTTCAGTATCTGATTTTGAGTATGAATGGCAGCTTGCCAATATGAACCGCCACTTTATGTCCGAATTAGAGAGCGTTTTTCTGCTGCCATCACAAAATCTCTCGTTTGTATCTTCATCCTTGATTAAAGATGTCGCTCTCCACGATGGCGATATCTCATCATTCTTGCCAGAACCTATCGCCCAAGCCATGCTAAAAAAACTGGGCAAGTAATTTACTCCGTTCACTGGAGGCGGCACAAAGTAGAATATTCCCTATGCAACGCCTCCCCGAACTATCCGATATCAACTAATACTGACAATGACGGCAAAAGAAAGTACTGCGCTGTCCAAGCTTAATACTCTCTATTTGTTCACCACAAATTCGGCATGGCTCTCCTGCTCTGCCATAGACAAACAATTCCTGAGCAAAATAGCCCGGTTTACCATCAGATTGCAGGAAATCTCGGAGTGTCGTACCACCCCGCTCAATAGAACGTTGTAGAACCTTCTTAATCGTTTCCGCCAGTAAATTGGCTTCACGCTCAGTTAAAGTCTGCGCGGGACGATCCGGCTGAATATGGGCGGTAAACAACGCTTCATTCGCATAGATATTACCAACGCCAACAACCAGTTTGTTATCCATTAGCCAGGGCTTAATCAAGGTTTTTTTATTACTTGATCGGGTGTAGAGATAAGAACCATTAAAATCATCAGAAAGTGGCTCAGGCCCTAAATGAGCCAATACCGAGCACCGTTCAAGATCATCACTCCATAACCACGCACCAAATCGTCTGGGATCGGTATAACGCAAAACCTTACCATCTGCCATCACTAAATCCACATGATCGTGTTTCTCCGCAGGGCGCTCTTCTGGCAAGATACGCACGCTGCCCGACATCCCCAAATGGACAATAATCCAACCATTTGCCAGTTCAATCAGCAAATATTTGGCCCGACGTTGAACGCTAAGCACAAGCTGGTCACTCAACTTCATAATTTCTTCCGCCACCGGCCAACGTAACCGACTATTCCTGACTACCGCATACTGGATCACATTCCCTACCAGATGTGGCTCTATTCCCCTCCGGCTGGTTTCTACTTCTGGTAGTTCTGGCATGGTAATAACTCCTAATTATAGATACTGTTTCAACTCTATTGCATCCGAGCAGATTAAGATAATCTTTTCATGTATTATTTCCAACCAAACTCAACAGAAATGAAAGCAGATTGATGAATATGTTTAACATTAAAAGTCGTGATAAAAGATCATTATGGAATTTATCCATCATTGGGATTTATATAGCCCTTGTTTATCTGCCTGATATAACGAGATATAAAAATCTGGTTATCGTGCTTATTGGTATTACCGCACTAACCTATCTAGTGACAGATTTTCGCCAAGTGATGCGCTCCATGCGTAATTCACTGTTTCTATCCATTATGTTATTCATCGTAGCAATGTTCTATTCAGTAGCGATTTCCGTCGATCCCGCATTGAGTTTTCAAGAGATGAATAAACCCATCTTAAATGGGCTATTATTATTCAGTTTTACTTTTCCTGTGGTACTGTACAAAGAAAATAAAGAAAGTATTGCCAAGATGATTTTGTACTCATTTGCCATTGGTATGCTGGCAATATGCCTAACTGATATTGGTAAATACATTATTAACTACAATCAAGGTGCAATGCCTTTTACCAACTTCAACCATCGAGAATTTTCTTACGGTTTTATTTTCTATTTTCCGGTCTTACTTTGTACTTGGGCATTGTGGAAGAAACAGACCTTAGTGAGTTGGCTGATACTGGCTGTTGCTTCCGCTATCAGTCTGTTTTTGTTATTAGGTACCTTAGCGCGTGGCGCTTGGGTCGCCATTGCCGTCATCACTGCTTTTATCATCATCATTAATCGGCAATGGAAGCTGACCATAATAGCGAGTTTAATCCTTAGTTTTTCAGTGGTGCTTTCTCACACTACAATAATCGCTAATGAAAATACTAAGTTATTATTTTGGAAACTGACTCAAACTGATAGCAGCCATCGTTATAAAAATGGTACACAAGGGGCTGCTTTTGAGTTGATTCTAGAGAACCCCATTAAAGGCTACGGTTTTGGCAATAAAGTCTATCATAAGGTCTACAACGAACGAGTTGCTGACTATCCAGACTGGATATATCGCACATCCATCGGCCCCCATAATATCTTTCTGGCACTCTGGTTTGCTGGTGGAATCATTGGTTTGATTACCACTTTGCTGATGACCTTCTCCGCGCTGTACACAAGTAGTCATATTATTAGCCGTAACAATGGCGTAATAAAGCAGGCCAGTATTATTCTACTGACGGGATTTATCGGATTGTTTATTGTTCGAGGCGCCTTTGAAAATACCTATATCAATGAAATAGGTATTCTATTCGGCCTGATGATTGCTCTATACCAGCAGAAAAACGATTAACCAGATATCTCGGCTATATTATCAAGCCGATTATTATGCAGAAATATCCTTTGATATTGTCTGCATAATAAGCTTCGCTCGCTGCTCCCAATTAAAACGCTCTGTCACCAACATTTTTGCATAACTGACTTGTGATTTAGCTTTTTCTGGATTATCCCTCAGTAACTGAATCTGTTGAGCAAAACTTTCTGCATCCTCACTGTCAGCAAAACTGACCGCATTTTCATTAGCCACATCGCGAATAGAAAGAAAATCAGAGATAACCACAGGCTTCTCCATCGCCATATATTCAAATAATTTCAGTGGCGAAGTATAGCGACTGCCAATACTGGTTTTAGTTAATGGCAACAGACAAATATCATTATCTGCAATTATCTGAAAACGTAATTTAGGTTGAATAAACCCAAGAAAATTGATTTTATCGCCAACCCCCATTTGCTGAGCAATCTGCCGCAATTGCTGAATTTGCCCTGGTTCACCACCAGCAATATTCAATACTGCATTCTCAAGGTAAGCCATCGCTTTGATCGCCGTAGGAACACCTTTCCAACGATGCAAGCTGCCCAAATAAAGGATCTGGGTTGGTAATTCACCGTCGTCTGATACACGTTTATCTAACGACATCGACTCGACTGCCAACATATCCACACCATCTGGCGCAACAACTATTGGCGTGCTGACATTATATTCACTAATAATATCATCACTGAGTAACGACGTCAGAACGAAAACAATCCTGGACTGACGATAAACAAAGTGTTCAATTTCTCTCAGCTTCTGATATTTACGCTGATTTTTATTTTTACTTAAATCATGCGATTCTTTAAATGACTGGGCAAAAATCTCATGACTTTCAAAAAATAGCGGAATTTCTGGATGTTCACATAATAAATACTTTGCCATTTTCAGATTACGGGTAAAAACGGCATCTACCTCATTTCTCTTCAACCAATGGGAAACTTGGAAATAGAACATTTTTTGGGTATTGAACGGAAAATACCATTTACGCCGAATATTGCGTAAAGATATCAGCTTAGCTGATGGTGATAATGAACGCCCCAGTATCTCTTCTGCGGTATTTTTACCTTCCGGTGTAACCAGATATACGCAAGTTCCCTGGCGAGCAAACGCATCAACATTCTGCAAAATTTGCAATGATGCTACCCGATAATCAGGAACCGGATAGGGATCAATATAGGCAATCTTCATTATTTATCGCTTTCAGTAAACGATTTGCCGAATGCTCCCAGGTATACATTGTTTCAATACGTTGACGAGCTGCTTTTCCCATTTTTTGCCCCCTGTCTGGTTGAGACAATAAAAAATTAACCGCATCGGCAATTGCTGAGGCATCACCTGGCGTGACTAAAATACCCGAATTATTTTCGTTGCCGACAACTTCAGGTATGCCTCCAATATAACTCGCAATCACCGGTCGGCCACACGCCATCGCTTCCGCAATTGTAATCCCAAACGCTTCATCACCAATACTTGGGAAAATCCCGGCATCACCAGCAGCATAATATTCAGGCAACTGATCATGTCCTACCGGCGGATGAAAAATTATCTGTTTTTCCAGCCGTAATACCGCAACCCGCTTTTCTAAGCGTTTCAGATCTTCACCTGACCCGATGATCAGCAATTTAACATCTTTATCCTGTAGCTGAGCCATTGCATCAATAGCAACATGCATGCCTTTCCAGCCAACCAACCTGCCGGCAAAGGTCAGCAAAAATGTTTTGTCACTGATCCCAAGACGAGTTCTGACAGAAGAGTCTATCGACCTGAATTTATTAATATCAACACCATTGTAAATCACCTTCGGGAATTGTTTAAAATGGTGCTGAATCTGCCAGGCATTAAAATGGCTGCATGCCACCCAAGCTGAAATTCGCTTACTCAGCTTTCTGTCACCCTTGAAAAAACTGGTGCCACCGCTCATATAGCAAAATTTAGTGCGGCTCTCTTTTGGCATCATTCGAGGCCAGAAAAAATCAAATGGCTTAGTCAGAATAACCCAGTCAAAATCCTCAGTAACAACTGTATCGCGAGCATGGCGAGCAAATGAGTAACGTTCAATAATACGTTGAAAACGTCGGCCAATGTTGATGACTTTCTCTCTGGGAATAAATGGAAAAGTGTGAACCTGGATTGCTCTCCCATTGAGCTCTGGTTGAACATCACCCTTTCCACCCAAAATATGGATCTCATGACCGGCATCAGTCAACGCTTTCGCCAGTTCCCAGACTGCCGTCTGAATACCACCGTAAGACATAGTTACCGTGACATCAACCAACCCTATTTTCATCTTTTTTTCCTGACGACTTAGTTTCTAGTAACTTTTGCGTTGCCTGCCAGACTTGTTCAACCGATATTGCAGACATCGGGTCTTCGCGTGTGGCTTGCATATAGTGAACCGGATGTTCAATAACCGACAAATGTGAATGCTGTTGAGGTGCTAAAAAACAGCCTGGGTGAAAACTATGATACATAGCAACCATCGGGATACCCAATGCACCGGCTAAGTGTGTCGGCCCTGTATCAACACCAACATACAAATCAAGTCTACTCATTATTGCTGCATTCTGCCGCATTGTTAGTCTACCAACCAATGAAGTACACTTTTCAGCCCCTAATCTTTTTGCCAGTGACTGTGCGGCAATTTTACCGTCAGCACTGCCTAATAACATAATATGCGACTGAGGATAACGGCTACAAATGTGTTGCGCTAATTGGTAAAAATGTTCAACCGGCCAATCACGATAAGCTTTTGCCGGGAAACTTTGTAACTGAAAACCAATCAGGAGCTTGTTCTCTAAATGATACTGCCGCATAAAACTATCGGCAAAATGTAACTCCTTTTCACTCACACAATAATTCAACCGCCAGTCATTAACCTCAACATCTACCGCACTAGCAAGCATGGCCCGTTCCTGCTGAGCGGGTATCAACGCCTTTGGCTTTTCCACAGCCAGCCAATCAGATTGCAACGCGGACTTATCTGAAAATGAAACCGTTAAGTGTGATTGACGTTTCGCATACTGCAATAAAGGTTTATCGTCACTGTATACTAAAGCCAGATCATAATGTTTACGGGTAAACCAACCACACCATTTTGCCTTACCTTTCGAAAAAGCAGTCAATTTATTGATATCACTTATATTTTCAAGGATCTGTTTCGTCCTTTTATGAGCCATAACATCAATATTTGCACCAGGCCATTTCTGTTTTAAAGCACGGATCACCGGCGTTACCAATAAGGTATCACCGAAACGTGCTATAACAATGACCAGAATATTCTTGATCTGCATAAGACAATTATCTAATTAATCTGCCATAAAATTCAACAAAATATACAAAAAACCATTTTGTATACGATTGACCACAACAGGGTGATTTAACTAACAATCAACTTTAAAGTAATTTAATATCAATAAGTTGAACATTACCCAAAAGCATAAACCAAAGAATAAGACCAGAATAAATCCTAAATAATGTTAACGTTTTTTACCTTTAATGCTGTGAAAAAAGATATTTTCCATTTTATCCAACATATTATCCATGCCAAATAAAGCCATTGCCCGCTTTAATGAAGAATGACTGAATTGCAAACGCAGTTCATTATTATGAATCAACAACTCTAAACTTTTCGTCAACAACTCTGTATTTCTGGGTTCCACGATATAACCCGTTTCACCATCAACTACCGCTTCGGTAATTGCACCAACGGAGGTTGATACAACAGGTATCCCACACGCCATTGCTTGCATAATGCCTTGTGGCACGCCTTCATTACCAAAAGAAGGTAATGCAAATAAATCCATCGCATTCAAACAATCAGGAACATCCTGACGGTTACCTAAAAAAATGACGCTGTTTGACAAACCTTCTCGCTTTACTAAAGGTTCCAATGACTTACGTTGTGGACCATCACCAACAAACAAAAGTTGCCAATCAGGATATTTCTGGTGCAGAACTTTCCAGCTTTCCAACAGATAGCGATGCCCTTTCCAGGTTCTCATGGTCGCAACAACACCTAATGTCGGTTTATCTTGAATCCCAATCCGTTGACGGCAAACTTTCTTATCTTCCGGTCGGAAACGATCTAAATCGATGCCGGTAGGCACTGATGTCATATGCTGTAATGGATAACGATTATTGGCATGCAGATATTGGCGTAGTTTTTCACCTGTAGTCGCAATATGCCGACACGCTTTTAGATACAACCAACGAGTTGATATTGAATTAGAAACATGAGTAGAAACATGCCTGGTCCTAACCATTGGCGGCATATGCCTTAACGTTGCACAAGCCACAGCAACCAACCATGCATCCGTCGAACTATGTGTATTAATAACGTCAAATTGGCGGCCTTCTTTTTTCAACCAACGACGCATAGCAAGCAAGCAGGACAGCCGCTTTTTTTCAATAGGCAGAGCTACGACCGGCACACCATAAGATTTTGCTTCACGGTAGATATTAGAACTGGGACAACAGACAATAACCACCTTGTGTCCACGTTTTATCATTCCTTGGGATTCCGTCAGGATACGGATTTCCTGACCACCCCAACCACAAGATGATTCTGTATGTAAAATATTTAGTTTTTCTTTAGCCATTTTGTTTCTATATTCCGCCTACCGGAAGGCATTAGTATAGCTAAACAGCATCTTACGTCTACGAATAACAAGATTTCTATGAAATAGAAAGAAGAATCAGTGAATATTGGTTAAAACTCTTCAGACAACAAAAAACCCAGCCTAGGCCGGGTTTTTATCAAATCAACCAAAATTATTTAATCTTGGCTTCTTTATACATAACATGCTGACGAACAACTGGATCAAATTTTTTCATTTCCAGTTTCTCAGGCATAGTACGTTTGTTCTTCGTAGTGGTATAGAAGTGACCAGTACCAGCCGAAGAAACTAGCTTAATTTTATCGCGAATACCTTTAGCCATTTTTCAGCTCCTTAGTACTTCTCACCGCGGGTACGAAGCTCAGCCAAAACTGCATCAATACCCTTCTTATCAATCACACGCATACCTTTAACAGATACACGCAGAGTCACAAAACGCTTCTCGGACTCAACCCAGAAACGGTGGGAATGCAGGTTAGGCAGAAAACGACGCTTAGTCGCATTCAATGCATGAGAGCGGTTGTTACCACTCATCGGGCGTTTGCCAGTAACTTGGCAGACTCGGGACATGTCTATTCTCCAAAAATCAAATCAGCTCGAGCTTTGTATTGGGTATGGCCGCCTCGTCAGGCTTAGGAGCCCATCTCAGCAAATTCCACTGAAAAGACTCACATTTACTCAGAAAATGTGCTGAGATAGGCTCTTCTCGCCAAACCAAAGATCCTCAAAGGTGGCGTAGTATACGCCCTCAATCGCTGACGCTCAAGTCCCGCACAACCAAAGATCCATAAGGATCTTGAAAAAGTTAGCTAAATCCATCCTCGCTCAGCAAATGACACACAGCATTGCCGGCCAATAACCAGATGATCCAGCACTTTTACACCAACCAAATTACAGGCATCAATCACTTTATCTGTAACAATCTTATCTGCCAAACTTGGTTCTGCATGACCTGATGGATGATTATGAGCCAAAATAACGGATGAAGCATTCACCTTTATCGCCGATCGGACAATTTCACGAGGATGGACTTCAACTTTATTAATGGTGCCTTTAAACATCTCCTCATGACAGATGACTCTATTTTGATTATTGAGAAACAACACAACAAATATTTCCCTATCGCGCCCTGATAATAGGTTTTGCAAATACTCTTGAGTCACACTTGGACTACTCATAATATCCTCATGCATGAATTGGCTGGAAAAAAAACGCTTTGCCAGTTCTGCAATAGCTTGTAATTGTGCATACTTAGCCAATCCCATCCCTTTATGAGAACAAAAAGTGTCATAATCAGCAGAGAGTAAATGGTACAAAGATCCAAATTCTTTCAGTAGAAATTCAGCCATTCGTAAAACAGGAAGTCCTCTGGTCCCGGTACGTAAAAAAATAGCCAGTAACTCAGCATCTGTCAGAGAAACCGAACCATAAGCCAACAATTTTTCCCTGGGAGCTAAATTTGAATATATTTCTCCTGTATTTTCAGTGACATCAACTCCCATATATTCATCTCCCTGCTCTGTTTCACCTGATACAAACAGTATTCCATGCCTTAAATATAAGGGCGAATATCATATTCAGGAGCTGCGTAGCCGCTCGCAAACTTATTCTTTTTTACAATCAAAGCTCAGACTCTGCTCAACTCTGTAATCTCTTGTGATAAAATCTTGGCCCCTTGCAACTTATATATTCGGACAATCATGATGGCAGGACTTTCCGGCAAACAGATTGTGCTCGGTATCAGCGGAGGAATAGCCGCTTACAAAACTCCCGAGCTAGTACGTCGCCTGCGTGATCGCGGCGCACAAGTACGTGTAGTGATGACACCAGCAGCAGAAGCGTTTATTACACCAATGACGTTGCAAGCGGTTTCTGGTTATCCCGTTTCCGATGACTTGTTAGATCCGGCAGCAGAAGCTGCCATGGGGCATATTGAACTTGGCAAATGGGCTGATCTGATTATTCTCGCCCCGGCTACTGCTGATTTACTGGCACGCCTGGTCGTCGGTATGGCAAATGATCTCGTAACAACTCTCTGTTTGGCCTCCCCTGCCCCAATTGCCGCCGTACCCGCAATGAATCAACAAATGTTTCGAGCTCAAGCAACGCAACATAATCTCAAGCGCCTTGAAGAACGAGGCGTTCTCCTGTGGGGACCAGACAACGGCAGCCAAGCTTGTGGTGACGTTGGTCCCGGCAGGATGCTAAATCCCATGACGATTGTCGAACTCGCTGAACAACATTTTCAAGCAAGCCAAGATTTAGCTCACCTAAAACTTGCTATTACCGCCGGACCAACCCGTGAAGCGCTGGACCCAGTCCGCTTTATCAGCAATCACAGCTCCGGCAAAATGGGGTTTGCTATCGCCCAAGCTGCGGCAACACGTGGTGCAGAAGTCACCCTGATCACTGGCCCCGTTAATTTACCGACACCCCCGAGAGTCAAACGAATCGATGTTACCAGCGCTCTGGAAATGAATGAACAAGTACAGGCAGTCGCGAGTTCACAAAATATCTTCATTGGTTGTGCCGCGGTTGCAGACTATCGCGCTAAACAGATTGCCGAAGAAAAAATTAAAAAACAGGGTGATGAGATCACTTTTACCCTGATTAAAAACCCAGATATTGTTGCCAATGTAGCAGCAATGCAAAAAAACCGCCCTTTTGTGGTTGGATTTGCGGCTGAAACCCAGAATGTGGAAGAATACGCACGAAAAAAACTGAACCAAAAACATTTGGATCTGATTTGTGCAAATGATGTATCCCTTACTGGCCACGGCTTTAACAGTGATACTAATGCATTACATTTGTTCTGGCATGAGGGAGAAATCCGCTTACCTCATAGTAATAAGTTATTACTCAGCCACCATTTATTAGACGAGATAGTCAGACGCTATGATGAAAAAAATCGACGTTAAAATCCTTAACCCACGTATCGGGAAGGAATTTCCTTTACCAACTTACGCCACACCGGGTTCCGCAGGTTTAGATTTACGCGCTTGCCTGGACAATGCGGTAGAACTGGCTCCAGGCCAAACAGAACTGCTTCCAACTGGGCTTGCTATTCATATTGGCGATGAACAACTGGCAGCCGTTATTCTGCCCCGTTCAGGCCTTGGACATAAACATGGCGTCGTTCTGGGCAATCTGGTGGGTTTGATCGATTCTGATTACCAAGGTCAGCTAATGGTTTCAGTCTGGAATCGTGGTGATAAAGCTTTCACTATCCAACCAGGCGAACGTATCGCTCAGATGGTTTTTGTACCTGTCGTCCAGGCTGAATTCAATCTGGTAGAAGATTTTGAAACCAGCGAAAGAGGCAGCGGTGGTTTCGGTCATTCTGGTCGCCAATAAATCTCTGTAAGACCATACCGTTTAACCCATTATCATATTCTTTGCTCAATGGCATTTTGAGCAAAGAATTACTGATTTGTTTGTTTTGCTGTTCTTAACAAAGGTCTTGTCAGACATGGCAGAAAACGAAAATACAAAGAAAAGAAACAGACGCGAGGAGATCTTGCAAGCGCTGGCGCATATGTTGCAATCCAGTGACGGTAGCCATCGCATCACTACTGCTAAACTGGCCGCCAACGTGGGTGTTTCCGAAGCTGCCCTATATCGGCATTTTCCTAGTAAAACCAGGATGTTTGACAGCTTGATTGAGTTTATTGAAGACTCATTAATTTCACGGATTAACCTGATTCTGCAAGACGAGAAAGATACCACGACTCGTATTCGCCTGATATTGCTCCTGATTCTGGGTTTTTCAGAAAAAAACCCCGGCCTGACCCGCATCATGACAGGTCATGCCCTGATGTTTGAACAAAACCGGCTGCAAGGGCGCATAAATCAGTTATTTGAACGAATTGAAGTACAAATCCGTCAAGTTTTAAAAGAGAAAAAATTACGTGATGGACAAGGTTTCAGTTATGATGAGTCGTTATTAGCATCTCAGTTACTCGCATTTTGTGAAGGGATGCTTTCACGTTTTGTACGCTCTGAGTTCCACTATCGTCCAACACAGGAATTTGAAGCACGCTGGCCATTATTACTGGCTCAGTTACAATAAGTTATTCTACTACTCACCCCGCCCGTTATTGGGCGAGGGCTTTTTTTGAAGCTTATCTATCAGATACCGTACTGCACACGATAGGCTTTTACTGCATCCAGATGATCTTTCATCTCCGGCTGACCACTCAAATAATTAATCAAGTCATTCAAAGTAATGATAGAAAACACTTTGCAACCATAATCCCTTTCCACTTCCTGAATTGCCGAGATTTCACCGTTCCCACGTTCCTGACGATCAAGACAAATCATCACGCCGGCAAGCGTCGCATTATGCTGCTTGATAATCTCCATCGATTCACGGATAGCTGTACCTGCGGTAATAACATCATCAACCAGAACAACATTGCCTTTAAGTGGGCTACCAACCAAAGTACCACCTTCGCCATGATCCTTAGCTTCCTTACGGTTAAAACAATATGGCATATCAATATCATGATGCTCTGCCAGTGCCACTGCCGTTGTCGCTGCAATTGGAATACCCTTGTAAGCGGGTCCGAATAACAAATCGCACTGAATACCGCTATCCAACAATGCTGCTGCATAAAAACGCCCAATTAACGCCAAATCACGCCCAGTATTAAACAGCCCGGCATTAAAAAAATACGGGCTTTTACGTCCTGATTTCAGGGTAAATTCCCCAAATTTCAGTACCTGTTTTTTTAGCGCAAGCTCAATAAATTCGCGCTGATAGGCTTTCATTGGTGTCTCTCCTCTCTCTTGGTCATCGTTATCCGTCATACAACAGGCATAAAAAAGGCGACTATCATGTCGCCTGATCAACTTATTATTTTAATGCATTTTGTTTTAACGCATTTCTCTGCGCATCAAAAATATCCTCTAATCCTCCCTTGGCAAGAGCCAATAAGGATAACAACTCATCATGACTAAATGGTTCACCTTCCGCAGTGCCCTGCACTTCAATCATCCGGCCATCTTCCATCATCACGACGTTCATATCAGTTTCAGCGGCGGAATCTTCCACATATTCCAGATCACAACGACCTTCACCATCCACAATGCCAACAGAGACCGCAGCAACCATTGATTTCAGAGGACTCTCTTTCAGCTTGCCTGCTTCAACTATTTTATTCAACGCATCAACTAGCGCGACACAAGCACCAGTAATAGAAGCTGTACGGGTACCGCCATCAGCCTGAATAACATCACAATCCAGTGTAATGGTGTATTCACCCAGTTTTTTCAGATCAACAGCGGCGCGTAGCGAACGGGCAATTAAACGCTGGATTTCCATCGTACGCCCGCCCTGTTTGCCTCTAGCTGCTTCACGAGCATTTCGGGTATGAGTAGACCGCGGTAACATGCCATATTCCGCCGTCACCCAGCCCTGCCCCTGACCTTTCAAGAAACGAGGAACCCCTTCTTCAACGGAGGCATTACATAACACTTTAGTATCCCCAAACTCTACTAGAACCGAACCTTCCGCGTGCTTAGTATAATGACGGGTTATCGTGATAGGACGCACTTGTTCTGCCGCTCTTCCTGCTGGGCGCATAGTGTTATCTCCGTTGTTAAATCATTATTGGGGGCGCATTATACGGCCTAACAGGGCTAATTCCTATCCTGCATCTACAACGAGCGTTATAATCTCTTAATCTTTTGTTTAAATTGGGAACGAATCATGATCCGTAGTATGACGGCTTTTGCACGGCGAGATATCAAAAGTGAATGGGGAAATGCGGCTTGGGAACTGCGCTCCGTTAATCAGCGTTATTTAGAAACTTATATCCGCCTACCAGAACAATTCAGAAGCTTGGAACCGGTGATCCGTGAACGAATCCGTTCCCGTCTGACTCGCGGAAAAGTTGAATGCAACTTACGTTTTGAACTGGACTCACGCTCTCAAGGCGAACTTATCCTGAATGAAACTTTAGCAAAACAGCTAGTCAATGCGGCGAACTGGGTCAAACAACAGAGCAACGAAGGTGAAATCGATCCTGTTGATATTCTGCGGTGGCCTGGTGTTATGGCAGCAGAAGAGCAAGACCTTGATGCTATCAGCACTCAATTGTTGCAAGAACTGGATACAACACTGGATGCCTTTATACAAAGCCGTGAAGCCGAAGGCAATGCACTTAAGATTATGATTGAACAACGTTTGGACGCGGTGACCGAAGAAGTCAGTAAAGTTCGCCAACAAATGCCTGAAATCATGCAATGGCAGCGGGAACGCCTGCAAACCAAATTGGAAGAAGCACAAGTACAGCTCGAAAATAACCGCCTTGAGCAAGAGTTAGTTTTACTGGCTCAACGTCTTGATGTGGCAGAAGAATTAGATCGCCTCGATGCCCATGTCAAAGAAACCCGTAATATTCTGAAGAAAAAAGAAGCCGTCGGCCGCCGACTGGATTTTATGATGCAGGAATTCAATCGCGAATCTAATACGCTTGCCTCCAAATCTATCAACGCCGATATCACTAACTCCGCTATTGAATTGAAGGTGCTAATCGAACAGATGAGGGAGCAGATTCAGAATATTGAGTGACGTTTCTTAGCATATCAGAAAAAATCATAAAGCCAGTATATACTTTGTTATATCTGACTTTTTTACTATCATAGCATTGCAGAGCGAATCACAGTAGCACATGATTAGCGTGTACCCAAAGCGCATTCAAAAAACCATTTTGGGTACACCCCCTATTTCATACTGGAAATTGCACAAATGCCTAAATTCACAGATAAAGAAATCAGGGCATGGATAAAGTCAGGCGAAAGGTTCGAATTTTCAAAAATAACAATGAGCCGTGGTTTATTGCTGCGGACGTGTGTAAGGCTTTGGGGATCACGAACCCAAGTAAAGCTCTAAAGGCTTTATATTTGGATGAAAAAAATACTGTAACTTTAAGTTATGGTATTCAGGGAAATCCAAAACGAGCTGGCATTTCAGAGTCTGGTTTTTACAAACTAATCACTCGTAGCCGCAAGGCCACCAAGCAAGGAACGTTTGCCCATAGATTCGCTAATTGGGTATTCCGTGAGGTTATCCCGTCTATCCGCAAAATGGGTTCTTATGGTGTGCCATTTGCTGCGCTGAACGACTTCACCCGGCGACAGAACGAATACAAAGCAATTGCGTCTCAACGTGGGCGCGATCTTCAATCATGCAAAGGAGAACTAGCCAGCTTAAATAAAGAAGGACGGGAACTGTGGAGAACATACCAGCCTGACCTTATTGAGTGGAGCACAAAAAGAAAAGGATGGCACGAAGAAAGCAAAAGAACGCATCATCGATAATCGCCACGGTCACAAGGAAGGTAACCGTTGCGCCTAGGCGTATTAAGTGCCAAACAGATAAAGTGATGGCAGTCGCACAGAGTGAAAAGCGCAGTGATTACCCGCTGCGTGTAGTGGGCTTTGATGAAATGGCGCTGTCGGTGATACTATTGCGGAAAGGTCAGGTGATCACTGTTATGGGGGGATCTTCTTATTGGCAGGGATATCAGTTAGCTGTCTCCTCAATCACTCAATAGGTTACGACGCAATACGTCGCGACTTCTATAGCTCAGAACGTTAAACGTACCAACCTACTCACTGAATTTGCAGGGCTTAATTTTAAGCTTTGCCATGAAAACAATGAGTAACAGAATGGTGAGCCCAGTTCTTCTATTCACTTCCGACGATATTCGTTGTCAGTCATTAGCTCAGTGCGTTTAGTGTACTGACTTCACTTCATTGATTGTGGGGATATCAGATAACGACAAAGGAAATTGAAAGGTAACAAAATAATGCGGAGGTTCAACTACCGAGGATTTTCCGGTAGTTCGATAGCCACGGTGAGATTACGGAGAGGGTTATTCTTGGATGGCATAACAGTATTTGAATTACACTAAAGGTAAGCTATCCGTATTATCAATCTATACCACTACAAATATGAGAGGTTCGATACATGGAGCAACACCACCAGCCATTTGAAGAAATAAGAAGAATTGATGAATCTGGTATCGAATTCTGGTCGGCTAGAGAGCTTTCTAAGCTTCTTGAATATTCAGAGTACCGTCACTTCACGCCTGTTTTAGAACGAGCTAAAGAAGCCTGCTCCCATAGCGGACACAATATTGAAGACCATTTCGAGGATGTCCTCGATATGGTCAATATTGGCTCAGGTGCACAAAGAAAATTAAAGGATGTAATACTGTCTCGCTATGCCTGCTATCTCGTTGTACAAAATGGCGATCCTAGCAAGCCAGTGATAGCGGCAGGGCAGACATATTTTGCGATTCAAACTAGGCGGCAAGAGCTAGCAGATGATGCGGCATTTAAAAGACTACGAGAAGATGAAAAGCGGCTATTCCTACGTAATGAGCTAAAAGAGCATAACAAGCAGTTAGTTGAAACAGCCCAGCGAGCAGGCGTAGAAACAAATATTGATTTTGCCATTTTCCAAAATCACGGCTACCAAGGTTTATATGGTGGACTAGACCAGAAAGCAATCCACCAACGAAAAGGCTTAAAAAAATCACAACGAATATTAGATCACATTGTCTCAGCCTAACTAACCACTCCCCTAATAGCCGTAACCCCATAAAGTTGAACAGGTTACATTACGCGGCTAACAAGGTCTGAGTTCGGAACTCTACCGGACTCAGGCCATTTAACTTCAGACTAATATGCTCGTTATTGTAGTAATGGATGTATTCATCGATAGCCTTTCGCAACTCGCTAATACTCATGAGCTGGCGAAGGTAAAAACACTCTGATTTGAATGCGAGGCGGTGGGTACCGTGGTGCCTGCAATTAACGCGGGAAAGTCGATATCGAGCTAAACCCAAAAATCGGCGCTGACGGGTATTTAAAAAGGCAGCAGAAACGTATCGTGACGCCAAGAAAAAATCAAAAACATTACTTTGCGGGTTGCCTAAGAGCCTATCTCAATAGGCGTAATTGTTGCAGGCCATTCTTATCAATGAACAGTGAACACGGACAGCGCGGAAAAACCGGAGCGTACACGTAGTACGTGAGGATTTTGAGCACTGCCCAGGTTCGCTCTTTATGGCAAAGAAGGGCAAATAAAATAGCCCTATTGGGATAGGCAGTAAATGTTCAATCGGGGAAAATCACTTATGTTGACGGGTTAAATAAGAATTATCGATTATTTATCAATGCATTGGAAGAACTTGATCGCCAATATTATCATTCTGAAACCCTCACATTGATTTTGGATAATTACAGTATCTATAAAAGCTGGCTGGTCATTGATTGGCTGGCCTGTCACCCTAAATTTAACCTATTGTTTTTACCTGTTTATTCTCCCTGGCTGAATAAAATTGAACTCCTGTGGTAATCCTTGTATGAAACGGTGACTCGAAATCATTGCTGTCAGTATATGTGGCAATTGCTTGAGAAAGTGAAAACGTTTTTAAATTCATATCTCTACAGGAATAGCAGAGAATAAAAAGAGTGGGTGTATCATAATTATGAAATAATGAAATGGACACCTCCCTAAAACGGCTTCAATGACCCATTTTTCGTTAACTTTCTGTACGCTAAAGTCTCGTTTTAGGATATTTGGTGCTGTTTTACCGACTCCCCTTTCCATGAGCGATATTTCTTCACCCTGATTAATGCCTGAAAGACTGTTCTGCCATAAGTCTCTGTATCGTCTTATGGTTTACGTGGTATCCCTGTTTTCTCAGTGAGACCGTGATTCTGCGATAACCGTAACAGCCTTTATTATGGTGATATACCTCGCTAATTTTACTTTTTATCTCAGCGTATTTGTCCTTTCGGTTCAGAGCATTAACATTGTAATACCATGTGCTATGGGACATTTTTGTCGCCCTCAAACAGAGACGCAAGCTGGTCCATCATGTTCGGCTTCAATTTTTACCAGTTATTCACAAATATTTTTAATAAATTTGATGTAGATACTTTTCAAACTGTGTAATAACTCAATGTATTACTATCCTTAGTCATTAACTGTACCAGTTTAGGGTGAACAAATAGCTTTTCTTTCCCAGCCTGAATTTCTCGTAATACTCCAATATCACACAACTGCTTTAAATAAACCGAAGCAGTTTGACGTTTAGCAATATCACACTCAACCAAATTACTAATACGACAATAAGGTTGTTCAAATATCACCTGTACCAGCTCATGGCTATAAATTTTAGGCAGGCTTTGCTTTATATACTCACTGGTATGTTCAATCAATTCTCTTACCGCAGCAATTTTATCCGTAGTCCATTTAGCAGTTTGCTCTACGGCGGTTAACATATAGATAATCCACTCTTCCCATTTGCCAGCAACGGTAACCTGGGAAAGCAGCCGATAATAATCACTCTTATGTTGTACAATGTAGCGACTTAAATAAAGAATTGGTAATGTCAAAAGCTGCTGTTCAATAAGATAGAGAATATTAATGATACGGCCGGTACGTCCATTGCCATCAGTAAATGGATGAATAGCCTCAAACTGGTAGTGAGCAATAGCCATTTTGATTAATGGGTCGATTCCATCTTCTGCATGAAGAAATTGCTCCCAATTGCTGAGTAAATCACGTATCTGAGATTCTCCCTCTGGCGGCGTATAAATAATCTCACCCGTTGCCTGATTACTCAGCGTTGTACCAGGAACTTTGCGAATATTCATATCAACAGCTTTTAGTCGGCTACAAACTTCAATCGCTGTATTCGTGCATAGTGGCCGCCGAGTTAATTGTATGAACCCTTCATAAAGTGCCGTGCGGTAGCGTAGTGCTTCTTTTGTTGCAGGATCAGCCAGACTGTCTTCTTGTGCATATTGGAACAGTTTGTCTGAAGTAGTAACAATATTTTCGATTTCTGAGCTGTCTTTTGCTTCCAGCAGTGGCAACAAGTTAATGAGTAACCCCTGATTAGGCGACAATTCACCAGCTTGCTTAAGCTCAGCCAGTGCAGCTCTGGCAGGTATACAGGCTTTTAATACCGCAATGGACTCCATCACCTTTATGGCTGGTGGCAATAAGGGAATAGCATTAAAAGGCGCATCGGGCTGCCATATCATGTTTATATTTCCTATTTCTTTCGACACGTTGCGAGTATATGTTGACGGCATCGACACGTAAAGACTTCATGTCGATAAAACAGAAAAATTTCGACACGTGTTAGCGATATGTCGATGGAATCGACATACGGAAACCGTGCGTCGAAAAAACAGGAAAATATCGACGTGTCATCAACAAACGTCGATATCATAATCCATCCCTCGCACCATAAAACAGAACTACTCAGCCACTAACCTAATCTTCGCTGCTCTCCATGCGGTAAACAGCGCCAGCAATGGTGCGATAGCAAATAACAAGAATAACCAGTATGCGGCAGAAGCTGTCCCCGTTACACCACCCGGTTCATTAAATCCTGAAAGGTTCACCACCATCCCCGCCAATGCGGCTCCAAAGGCAGTAGCGAAGAGCTGCACGGTTGTAATTGAAGCACCAGCAATTCACGGCGCTGCGCTTATCGCATAACTGGCAACATTAAGTCCGATTAAACTGCGCTGCTACTTTCTCTGCTGCCTTCTCCGTTAAACATAAAAAACAGTGCGCCAGTCAGTAATATCAATCCACCAGATACCATTAAAAGAGATTGAATACTAATATAGTCAGCAATGGGGCCAAACAGCACCATACCTAATGGCAGAGAGCAGGACAGAGCAATCTGAACTAAACTAAATACCCTGCCCATCATTTCAGGTTCGACTCTTTCCTGAAAAACCGCGGTTATCGGTGCGTTAAAACAAGGTGTTACCACACCTAAAAAGACATTGAGTACTAGATAAAGTGGGAACCAATAGGCATTACCAAGAGCGATCATAAATATGCCAAAAAAGGCGCAAGCTATCGCCGTTATACGCATTTTATTTTTATATTCACTCCAGAAAGAAATCAGCAATCCACCTAAAACCGCGCCAGCACTGAATGTCATTTCATTAATAGCTAAACGCCACGGCTCTTCCCCAAATGTCCGATTAACTAATAAAGGTGTCAGAAATGCAGCCGGACTAATCAGAAAGCAGACACAAATCAGAAAAATCAAAAGATTTCTGATTAGTTTATTCTCTTGCAGATAACGGAAACCCGCTAAGATTGCCTGAAATTTATTATCCGGCATGGAATCAGAGACAACTTTGGGAATAGGAATAAATGCAACAATACTAATGCCGATAATGGCCGTCGTTACGTCCACTAAAAAAATATTTTCCATTGAAGTCTGAGAATACAAAAAGCCACTGATAGCTGGAGATGCCAGCATCATCAGGGAAGTCAAAGAAGCATTAATACCATTAACCCGCAGTAATTTCTCTTTCGGCACGAGCTGCGGAATAATAGCACTAACTGCCGGCATCTGGATGCCCGTCCCGAACGAGCGGACAATCAGTGCGACAAATAACAACTCAATGCTCTTAAATCCGAGCATAAAAGAGATTGCTAAACCAAGAGTGACTAATGCAATTAACGCATCAGAGGCAATACTGAGCAGCTTACGGTTATAAGTATCCGCCCAAACACCTGCAAATAAAGAGATCAATACCTGTGGAAGAAATGCACAGAGTACCGAAATAGCCAGCATTTCTCCCGATGAAGTATTTAAGGTGATATACCAGACGATAGAGAACTGGACAATGGAAGAACCTAGCAAAGAAATTGTTTGAGCTGATAAAAATAAAGCCGTTTTGCGTTTCCAACCTGGAAGTAATGCACTCATTTTAACTACGCCCCTTAAAATCTAAGAGGCGTAGTGCCTGAAAATAATTATTCAAACACAAACTCCTCTAGTTCTCTTATTGTCGGTGCACCAGCAGCACCAGAACGGTTGACGACAATAGCAGCAACCCGATTGCCAAGCTCAACAGCATCTCTCAGCGACATTCCCTGCGATAACCCCGCCAGCATGCCACCACTATGAGCGTCACCAGCACCGATGGTATCCACCACTTTCACTTTATAAGCAGCAACATATTCTGGCTCACGATCAGGTAGACATATCCATGTACCCTGTGAACCTAACCGGCAGATAATAGTGATTTTTCTTTCGCTGGAATAACGGCTAGCTTGGACGACAGAATCACCTTCTCCGCACAATATAGCAACTTCATCACGGTTCAGTGTCAGAATGGTCCGGTCAGCAGGTAATGCATCAAGGAAAGTGGGAGCTATCTCTGGTAAACGAGGGCCAAAATCCAGCAATAACGTCTGCCCGGATGGTGAAGCCAGTAACCAGTCACATAAAATCGCCGTTGATTTACTCGCCATGACATAACCACTGGAGTAGATATACCCCCTTTCCGGCAAAGCAATAGAAGAGAGCATTGCCGTACTCCAATCAACTTCACAACCACTCACGGAGACAAAACTTCTTTCACCGTCCGGTTCAACCATTGCCAAGCACCAACCATTATCAAGATAGGAATGGGTCAATGTGACCTCAAGCCCAAGGTCCTGCATCTCTTTAGTTATCTGCTCCCCCCAGCATCCGTTACCAACCGGGATACCATTAATCACAGGGATTTGCAGGCGAACCAAGGCCCGAGCAACATTGAAACCAGAACCACCAATCTGCCGAGCAATTTCTTTAGCTTCCTGATCTGCTCCACGACGGGGAAGCCTCGGCAAACTAAGAACAATATCTCCCGCCGCCGCACCAATTACAGTAATCGGTAGTAAACCCGCCATCAGGCTCTCCTCTTACTAGCTTAAATATCAGCCATAGTCACATCAAATTGGAAAAGAAATAGATAAATAGTTCATCAGCAATTATTACCGAATCCATATTATCATGCGCAAAAATCACCTTAATCCAAGATAATGACATTGCTCTACTTTTTATGATCAAGAACGGTAAATAAAATAGCCCTATTGGAATAAACAGTCAGTCGATTTTATTATATTTTTATTGATGTGCGATCAGTGTAAGATAAATTTTTATAACTTCCTGTTCTTGACAAATAAATTAAGATTATCATACTAAATAAAAGTTTAAACAATTCATCATAAATATGAAATTTATTTAATTGTTTTGAGTAATTATTACTTAATTATTTATAAACCCTGCAAATTAATTTTACCGGAAATCCTATTTTGAAAACACACATTATTATTCAATCCGCAAAACAACGACCTGATTTTAAAAGTGCCGCCGATGATATTTTCTACAAAAATTGGCCTTTGTTCATGCAGAATTCTGCAATAGAGAATCAATGGAATAAATTATTTGAGCCAGATTTCAGCCATTTTCAGAAATTTGCTATTTTGCAGCAAGGGGAAGAGCAGAAATTAATTGGCGCTGCTAATTCGGTACCTTTCCCTTGGGAAGGCGATTCATTGGAGCAACTGCCGGATAATGGTTGGGATGAAGTTTTTCGCAGAGGTATGCTTGCTCGTGGAAAAACAGTAACAAAAATGTTGTCAGCACTGTCAGTAACAGTATCTCCTGAATTTCGCGGCAAGAATTTACCGGCATTGCTTATTAATAGCTTAAAGCAAACGGCTATTGAGGAGGGGATGAAAGCGTTAGTTGTTCCTGTGAGACCAACGTTGAAGAAAAACTATCCATTGCAGGATTTTGTACAATACTGTAGATGGAAAAATGACAACAATGAACCTTTTGATCCTTGGATTCGGACACATTGGCGCCTAGGAGCGAAGATTATTCAACCGGCTATGCACTCAATGTATATAAATGCCACGCTTGATAAATGGCAGGAATGGACAGGAATGAAATTTCTGCAAAGTGGGCAGTATATTATTCCTGGTGGTTTAGTGCCGCTAGTGGTGGATGTACAACAACAAATGGCTTATTACATTGAACCCAACCTATGGATGTTTCACAACTTGCATGCGTGATTTAGCATTATTAAGACAATCTCTGTTGATTTAAGATAAAAATAAACTTTTCACCTTAATCACAGCGGGGAATATAGGCACTCTTGATATTGCATATTTTTGGCTGATTTAACTTATTAACCTCTCAGCATGAGTATAAATAGTCGCTTTACCGGGTTTACAAAAACCAACCAAGGTCAAATGACATCGGTCAGCGATTTCTACCGCCAATGAAGTTGCGGCTGAAACAGCCAATAAAATTTCAACGCCACAGATGGCTGACTTTTGTACCATCTCATAACTGGCACGGCTGGATACCAGAACAGCGCCTTGCTGCCAGCCTGTTTTTGCCTTCATGCCTAGCATCTTGTCCAGTGCAACGTGACGACCTACATCTTCACATCCTCCCAATAATTTACCTTCTGGATTGATCCAACTTGCAGCATGGGTGCAACCAGTCAATGCACCAACATCTTGGACGCTAGTCAGTTGAGAGAGAGCATGGTCAAGGTGGTTTAATGAAAAAGTTTGAGTGAAAGGCAACGGGGAAATAGGGCGAAAAATATCAGAAAGTTGTTCTGCTCCACAGATGCCACAACCTGTTCGTCCCGCTAGATTACGTCTGCGCTCTTTAAAACCCGCAAAACGGCGGCTAGAAAGTTCTATTTGCAACTCAATGCCGCCGTTACAATTAGGGATAATATCAATGCCACGAATCTCGTGTTGAGATTCAATGATGCCTTCGGAAAGTGAAAACCCAATAGCAAAATATTCGAGATCTTTCGGACTTGCCATCATTACGACATGCGAAATACCGTTGTAAACTAAAGCAACAGGAACTTCTTCTGCGACCCAATCAGCTTTTAATATGTCAGAATGGTGTTTTTGTTGCACATTCGTTCGTGTTACCCCCTCAATCACACCAAATGGTAACAACTTCCCTGATTTTACGTTATACATTAGATGAGTTCCTAATAGTGTTACGACACAATAATTGTGTGGAAAAAAGAGTCTATACTATTTGTCAGGCAATAAATCTGATCCCGCTACGGAAAGTGGTTTTAATAAGAAAGAACACATTTGAAATTTTTCCCATGATGGAATGGATACCGTTTTAAGACAATGTATTTTAAGACAATGTGAGCGAGGAGATTCCCATGCAAGTCAGCAGAAGGCAGTTCTTTAAGATCTGCGCTGGCGGTATGGCAGGTACAACGGTAGCAGCGTTGGGCTTTGCGCCAACCACAGCCCTTGCACAAACACGTAACTATAAACTGTTGCGTGCACGTGAAACCCGGAATACCTGTACATACTGCTCTGTCGGTTGTGGGCTGTTGATGTACAGCCTTGGCGATGGTGCAAAAAATGCGAAAGCAACTATTTTCCATATTGAAGGTGATCCTGATCATCCGGTAAACCGCGGTGCACTTTGTCCTAAAGGGGCGGGCTTGGTTGATTTTATTCATAGCGAAAGCCGCCTGAAATATCCAGAATATCGCGCAGCAGGTTCTGACAAATGGCAACGTATTACTTGGGATGAGGCATTTGATCGCATTGCTAAGTTAATGAAAGCAGACCGTGATGCTAATTTCATTAAAACCAATCAAGAAGGTGTGACAGTCAATCGCTGGCTGACGACCGGCATGCTGTGTGCATCTGCTTCCAGTAACGAAACAGGGTATCTGTCGCAAAAATTTAGTCGCGCTCTCGGCATGCTCGCCGTAGACAACCAAGCACGTGTCTGACACGGACCAACGGTAGCAAGTCTTGCTCCAACATTTGGTCGCGGTGCGATGACCAACCACTGGGTTGATATTAAGAACGCGAATCTGATCGTCGTTATGGGTGGTAACGCTGCCGAAGCACATCCGGTGGGATTCCGTTGGGCAATGGAAGCCAAAATCCATAATAACGCTAAGTTAATCGTGATTGATCCGCGTTTTACCCGTACAGCATCTGTGGCGGATTTCTATACTCCAATCCGTTCTGGTACTGATATTGCTTTCTTGTCAGGTGTCATTTTATACCTACTGACCAACGATAAGATTAATCACGAATATGTCGAGGCGTATACCAACGCCAGTCTGATCGTGCGTGAAGATTACTCGTTCGATGATGGTTTGTTCAGTGGTTACGATGCAGAAAAACGTCAATACGATAAAACCAGTTGGAACTATGCACTGGATGAAAACGGCTTTGCTCAACGTGATATCACACTTAAGCACCCACGTTGTGTATGGAATCTGCTAAAAGAGCACGTTAGTCGTTACACGCCAGATGTCGTCAGTAATATTTGCGGTACGCCAAAAGAGGACTTCCTGAAAGTCTGTGAATATATTGCAGAAACTTGTGTTAAGGATAAGACCGCTTCTTTTCTGTACGCGCTGGGTTGGACTCAACACTCAGTGGGTGCACAGAACATCCGAACTATGGCAATGATCCAGCTACTGTTGGGCAATATGGGGATGGCAGGTGGCGGTGTTAATGCATTGCGTGGTCACTCGAATATTCAGGGATTGACTGATTTGGGGCTGTTGTCGCAAAGCTTGCCGGGATACCTGACACTCCCCTCAGAGAAACAGGCTGATTTGCAAACTTACCTCCAGGCAAATACGCCAAAACCAATGCGGCCGGGTCAAGTTAACTATTGGGGTAACTACCCAAAATTCTTTATCAGTCTGATGAAGAGTTTCTACGGAGAGAATGCCCGTAAAGATAACGACTGGGGTTTTGACTGGCTGCCGAAATGGGACAAAGGTTATGATGTTCTGCAATTTTTTGACATGATGTCGAAAGGTGAAGTGAATGGCTATATTTGTCAGGGCTTTAACCCGGTAGCTTCTTTCCCGCATAAAAATAAAGTCGTTGATGCCCTGTCGAAACTGAAATTCCTGATCACTATCGATCCGCTTAATACTGAAACTTCAACTTTCTGGCAGAACCACGGTGAATTTAATGAAGTCGATTCATCCAAAATTCAGACAGAAGTTTTCCGCCTGCCATGCTGCTGTTTTGCAGAGGAAAATGGCTCAATTGTTAACTCTGGTCGCTGGTTGCAATGGCACTGGAAAGGGGCGGATGCGCCGGGAGAAGCCATCGGTGATGGCGAGATCCTTTCCGGAATCTTCAAACGCCTGCGGGATATGTATCGTGCTGAAGGTGGTGCATCACCAGAGCCGGTGCTGAGCATGACTTGGGATTACTTCAACCCGGACAGCCCCACATCAGAAGAGGTGGCTCAAGAGAGTAATGGCCGGGCACTGGTTGATCTGATTGATGCTGATGGCAACGTCATCGTGAAACAAGGTCAGCAATTAACCTCTTTTGCGCAGCTACGTGATGATGGCACTACCGCCAGTGGTTGTTGGATCTTTGCTGGAAGCTGGACGCCGGAAGGTAACCAAATGGCCCGTCGTGATAACGCTGATCCGTCAGGATTGGGTAATACGCTAGGTTGGGCATGGGCATGGCCGTTAAACCGTCGTATTTTGTACAATCGCGCCTCGGCTGATCCGCAGGGTAAACCGTGGGACCCGAAACGTCAGTTACTAACGTGGGATGGTATTAAGTGGGGTGGTGTCGATACTGCTGATTACAGCGTGGCTGCACCGGAAACGGATGTTGGTCCATTTATCATGCAACCGGAAGGTGTGGCGCGTCTGTTTGCTATTGATAAGATGGCTGAAGGACCGTTCCCTGAACACTATGAACCTTTTGAAACACCATTGGGGACCAATCCATTGCATCCGAATGTGGTATCCAATCCGGCAGCCCGAGTGTTCAAAAGCGACTTTGAAGCAATGGGTAAGCCAGATAAATTCCCTTATGTGGGAACGACTTACCGCTTGACAGAACATTTCCACTATTGGACAAAACATGCATTGTTGAACTCGATTATCCAACCTGAACAGTTTGTGGAAATCGGTGAAAAACTGGCGGAAAAGAAAGGCATCAAACACGGTGATACTGTCAAGGTTAGCTCTAATCGTGGTTACATCAAAGCGAAAGCGGTTGTCACCAAACGTATTCGTACCCTGAATGTACACGGTCGTGAAGTCGATACTATCGGTATTCCCATTCATTGGGGCTTTGAAGGGGCTGCGAAGAAAGGCTTTATTGCCAATACGTTGACACCATTTGTTGGTGATGCGAACACACAAACGCCTGAGTTCAAAGCGTTCCTGGTTAATATAGAAAAGGTGTAAGGGAGAAATCATGTCATTGCAAACTCAAGACATCATTCGTCGCTCTGCCACAAATTCTTTTACTCCTGCACCACGGGTGCGGGATGACCAAGAGGGCGTTGCAAAACTGATTGATGTGACAACATGTATCGGTTGTAAAGCTTGTCAGGTGGCCTGTTCTGAGTGGAACGATATCCGTGACGAGATCGGTCATAACGTTGGTGTTTATGATAACCCGGCGGACTTAACCGCTAAATCATGGACCGTGATGCGCTTCTCAGAAGTTGAAGAGAACGGCAAACTGGAATGGCTGATTCGTAAAGATGGTTGTATGCACTGCGCTGATCCTGGTTGCTTGAAAGCTTGTCCAGCCGAAGGGGCGATTATCCAGTATGCAAATGGGATTGTTGATTTTCAGTCTGAACACTGTATCGGCTGTGGCTACTGTATCGCGGGTTGCCCGTTCAATGTGCCACGGATCAACAAAGAAGATAACCGGGTATATAAGTGCACTCTGTGTGTTGACCGCGTTAACGTCGGTCAGGAACCTGCCTGTGTGAAAACCTGTCCGACCGGTGCAATCCATTTTGGCAGTAAAAAAGCCATGAAAGATTTGGCGGCTGAACGGGTAAGTGAGTTGAAAGGCCGAGGTTATGAGAACGCGGGCCTGTACGATCCTGATGGGGTTGGTGGGACTCATGTGATGTATGTGCTACACCATGCTAACAAACCACAGCTATATCATGGCTTACCAGACAATCCCACTATCAGCCCGACCGTCACCTTCTGGAAAGGTATCTGGAAACCGCTGGCCGCAGTGGGATTTGCAGCCACATTCGCTGCCAGCCTCTTCCATTATGTGGGAATTGGACCAAACCGGGTAACGGAAGAAGACGAGGAAAATGCGCGTCGTGATACGGAATCATCACAAAAATCAGCTAATGGGGAGGAACAGCGATGAAAAGCAGGAAAGATATTATTATCCGTCACTCACCTGTTGAGCGAATAAACCATTGGGCGGTAGTGCTCTGTTTTTTCTTTACCGCCATTAGTGGATTAGGATTCTTTTTCCCCTCTTTTAACTGGCTGATGAATATCTTCGGTACACCTCAATTGTCACGGATTTTGCATCCATTTGTTGGCTCAGTGATGTTTGTTTTATTTATCTTTATGTTCTTCAGATATTTTAAACATAACTTTATCGACAAAGATGACATTATATGGCTAAAAAATATCCGTAAGATTGTAAAAAATGAGGAAGCGGGTGATATTGGTCAGTATAACTTAGGTCAAAAAGGGGTTTACTGGTCTATTACTATTTTCCTGATATTACTCGCTGTCAGTGGTGTTATTATTTGGCGCCCCTATTTTGCTGATCTCTTCTCTATTCCAATAATTCGAATTGCGCTTCTAATCCATTCAATGTCAGCTATTGGTTTCATCTTGACGATTATGGTTCACGCTTATGCGGCATTCTGGGTGAAAGGCACTATTCGAGCAATGGTTGAAGGTTGGGTAACCCGTGGATGGGCGAAGAAACATCACCCACGTTGGTATCGTGAAATAATGAAACAGGAGCAACAAGAAGAGAAACGTTAATACGTTTCGAATATAATCATCGAAGCAGGATAGGTATATCCTGCTTATTACTCATTTGAGAATAATCTGTAGTTCCTACAATCTATTTTATCCGTAGTTTGATAAATGAATACGGTGAATATGATTGATCTATAACTTTAGTCTCTTGAACGACAAGTCCAGCTTGGTTAACCAGATATTCGAATTCAGCAAAACTACGTTCTTTCCCTAAAAATAACACATCCATTAATATATCGAAAGATCTAGAAAATTCTGGCTCTTTCACCATATTTATCAATAATAGAGATGAATTTTTATCCATTGCTTTGCGGAAATTCTCCAAAATAAGTATTGAGTCACTATCGGACCAATTATGGAGAACATTTTTTAAAATATACAAATCATAACCCGATGGAATTGAATTTAGAAAATTTCCATTGATAAAATCTATATTGTCAGAAACGGGAAGTTTATTATATCTATCCAATACAGCATAATGTTTTCCTTTTACCTTTTCACTGATTCTTACTAAAAGCTCCCCTTCGCCCCCTCCAACATCTAATATTCTATTGTGCTGATTAAAATCATAAATACCAAGTAACTTCTCAACGATTAAATTTGAGATCCTTGTCATTAAAGCATCAAAATTTGATTTGAGAAACTTGTTACCATCCAAATATTCAAAGAATGGCTTGCCATGTGCCATTTCAAATGCCGATCTGCCATCATCTTCAAATAGGGATTTTCCATACATTAACCAAGCATTACTGTAATGTGAGCAAATTTCAAGCTTTATCATGAATGACTCAAAACTTTCAGGATCGGCAAAAACATGACACTCATCAGAAAGCCTGAATTTATTATCGTTACTAACCAATACTCCCATTTCAACTAAGAAATCACATAATCGACTAAACCGAGCATAATTAACACCAGATTTATGGGAAAGCTCGCTTATATCGACATAAACTCCATCTTTAAAGTGAGTAGATAATCCGGTATCAACAAAAGCATGAATTGCAGCTGATCTTCTATTTGATGCAATCAGTTCAGTTAGCATTGAGCCATCCTTTATATCTGTATACCCGTCATCTTTCAAGTTGCCTCTTTGTTGGCTGCACTCGCTCACCCCGCTCACATCGTTATCTATGCTCCCGGGGATTCGTTCCCTTGCCGTCTCGATGCATCTTGAAATCCATAGGGTATATATTATGAAAAAATTAAGTATTTTATCCAAAATCCAAGAAATAGCATGATGATAGATTGGATATCGCAACAACCTATTTAAAACAAAATGTAATTATTAACTTTGTTACCTTTTTATGTAAAGATACAATTCACTTTGCTTCCACATTGTTAAAAGTAGGCCACCAGATTATATTAAATTTGATAAAAAGAAAGGACAAAGATCACAATTAGCTTTTCTCAGAATTCTTGATAATTAAATATAAAAAAATAACGCAGTATATATATTACTACTTACATTCATTTATAGAAGAAATAAATAATTATAAAACCTGAAAAACTATAAGGTATTTTTTAAACGTACTATTTCAACAACAGAAAAAAAACATCAATGAGTTCCTCTTCAAAGATCATCAATGAAAGGTAGTCATATCCTACCCATTGTTAATTAACTGCCTATTCCAATATAGCTATTGGGACAGGCTCTAAGTTTAATTCAATAACATAAAATAGAAATATGGCATCAGATATTTTGATGCCATACTTGTTATACCTATTTTCAGAGAAACAATATCCATATAACTATTTTTGTGGAGTTCCATAATTATCTGTAATTTATTTTACACCTAGCTCTATAATTGAATATTTTTCATTTATATCTTTGATATCTTTAACGACAAATCCTGCTTGGTGAGCCAAATATTCTAATTCATTCAAATAACGCTCTTTTCCTAATAATAGTACATCCATTAATATATCCGTAGAGTAAATTATTTCTAATTTTAATTTTTTCACCGTACCTATCAACAAAACAGTTGCATTATCATCCATAGCTTTTCGGCAATTCTCTAAAATGAGTATTGCATTACTATCAGACCAATTATGGATAACATTCTTTAAAATATATAAATCATAACCAGATGGAACTGATTTAAAAAAATCTCCGTTTATAAATTCAATATCTTCTAAAACAGGGGTTTCATTATATCTGTCCAATACAGCGTAATGTTTTCCTTTTATTTTTTCATTTATTCTTATCAAAAGATTTCCTTCTCCTCCGCCAACATCTAATATTCTGTTATGTTGACTAAAATCATAAATATCAAGTATTTTCTCTATTATTTTGTCCGAGTTTTTTGACATAAAAGAATCAAAATTTGATCTGAACAATTCATGATTATCCAAATATTCAAAGAAGGGTTTTCCATGTGCTATTTCAAATGCCGTTTTGCTATTATTCTCATATAAGGATTTTGAATACATTGACCAAGCATTCCAGTATTCTGGGCTAACTTCGCATCTTATCATCAATGATTCCATACTTTCAGGATCGGCAAGTGCACTGCATTCCTCAGAAAGTGCAACGCCCTCATTGCGGTTAACCAATACCCCTATTTTGACTAAATATTCACATAACCGGCTAAAGCGAGAATGATCAAGGCCATATTGAGAGGAAAGTTCGCTGATATTTACGCAGGCCCCATCTTTAAAGTGAACAGATAAACCCATATCAACAAAAGCATAAATTGCGGTTGATTTTCTACATGATGTAATAAGATCGATTAGCATAGCGTTATCCTTTATACCCGTTATCTTTCAAGTTGCCTCTTTGTTGGCTGCATTCTCTCACCCCGGTCACATCGTTATCTATGCTCCCGGGGATTCGCTCCCTTGCCGTCGCGAAGCATCTTGAAATCCATAGGGTATATAATTTATTTTACACTCAGTTCGATAATTGAATATGATTCATCGACATCTTTAACATCTTGAATGACCAGTCCTGCTTGGTTAGTCAAATATTCGAATTCCGTTAAATCACGCTCTTTCCCTAAAGATGATACATCCATTAATATATCAAAATATTTAATTATTTTAGACTGTGGTTTTTTCATTAAGGTTATTAATAAGATAGTTGCACTATCACCCATTGCCTTTCGGCAATTTTCTAAAATGAGTACTGCGTCATTATCAGGCCAATCATGAATAACATTCTTTAGAATATATAAATCGTAACCTGCCGGAATTGATTTAAAAAAATCTCCATCTATAAAGTTTATATTTTCGTGATCAGGAAGTGCATTATATCTGTCCAATACAGCGTAATGTTTTTCTTTTACCTTTTCACTCATTCTTATCAGAAGATTCCCTTCGCCTCCGCCAACATCTAATATTTTATCGTGTTGACTAAAATCATAAACATCAAATAACTTTTCAATCATTTTATCTGAATCTTTTGACATTAAGGAATCAAATTTTGATTTGAGTAATTTATTACTATCCAAATGTTCAAAGAAGGGTTTTCCATTCGCTATTTCAAATGCCGATTTACCATTATTTTCAAGTAAGGATTTTGGGTACATTAACCAAGCGTTCCAGAGATCTGAGTTAAATTCCCACTTTGCTATTAATGATTCCATACTCTCAGGATCGGCAAGCACACGACATTCCTCAGAAAGTGCAACTCGATCATTGCTGCTAACCAATACCCCGATTTCAATTAAGAAATCACATAATCGATTAAGTCGCGAATAATCAATACCATATTGGCTGGCAAGTTCTTGAATATCTATATAGGTGCCATTTTTAAAGTGAACAGACAAACCTGTGTCAACAAAAGTATAGATGGCAATCGATTTTCTATATGATGTAATAAGTTCGACTAGCATTAGTTCTCCTTTATATCTTTATCTTATATACCCGTCATCTTTCAAGTTGCCTCTTTGTTGGATTCACTCCCTTGCCGTCGCGATGCATCTTGAAATCCATTAGGTATAAAAAAATGAATTTTTTATCTAAAAATCAGAAAATACCGTGATAATTTATTAGGAATTCTGATAACCAGAATAAAATCATTAACTTTGCTATCTTTTCTTGGTAATATAATTAAAATATCATTCTCCTTATTTTCCAATTAGTTAACTGACTTTAGTTATGTATTTTTAGGGTTAAAATTGTTAATTATCAGGCTATATTAAACATGATAAAAAGAAATGATGAAGATTACAATTAACTCTTTTAAGGGGTTTTAAAAATCAAATAAAATTATTTAATATAGTTATTTATGATATCTAAATTATTTTGATTCCCAACGAATGAATTTTCTTTCCACTTTAATATCCATATATTTTATTGATATTAAGCGCCAATCCCAATAGGTGTAATTATTGCAATCCATTCTTATCAATGAACAGTTCCGGAGCGTACACGTAGTACGTGAGGAATAGTACGTGATGAAGGGAAAATAAAATAGTCCTATTGGATAGGCAGTAAGTATGTCATCAAATATTTTAATGACATACTTATTATATATTTAATGAAAATACATGATTATCTTTAAGTTATTTTATTCCTAGCTGGATAATTGAAGATGATTCATCGATATCTTTAACATCTTGAATAACCAATCCTGCCTGGTTAACCAAACGCTCTAATTCCGTCAAATAACGTTCTTTCCCTGAAAATAGCACATCCATTAATATGTCCAAATATATCACCATTTTAGATTGTGGTTTTTTCATATAACTTATCAATAAAACAACTGAACCATTATCCATTGCCTTGCGACAATTTTCTAAAATGAGTATTGCGTTATTATCGGACCAATCGTGAATAATATTCTTTAAAATATATAAATCATAACCTGATGGAATTGATTTTAGAAAATCTCCATTTATAAAATCTATATTTTCCAAAACAGGAATTTCATCATATCTATCTAATACAGCGTAATGTTTTCCTTTTACCGTCTCACTCATTCTTACCAGCAGATTTCCTTCACCTCCTCCAATATCTAATATTCTGTTGTATTGACCAAAATCATAAATATCAAGTAGCTTTTCAATTATTTTATCTGAACATTTTGACATTGAAGAATCAAAATTTGATTTGAGTAATTTATTACTCGCTAAATGTTCAAAGAATGATTTTCCATGCGTTATTTCAAATGCCGGTTTTCCATCATTTTCAAGTAAAGATCTTGGATACATTGACCAAGCGTTCCAGCAATCTGGACTCAGTTCCCATTTTACCATTAATGACTCCATACTTTCAGGATCGGCAAGTGCACTGCATTCATCAGAAAGGGTGACTTTATGGCCGTGGTTAACCAATACCCCAATTTCAATTAAGAAATCACATAATCGATCAAGTCGAGAATAATCAATACCACATTGACGGGAAAGTTCGTCTATATCTACATAAGCTCCATTTTTAAAGTGAATAGATAAACCGGTATCAACAAAAGCGTAGATTGCGGCTGATTTTCTATACGATGTAATAAGTTCGGCTAGCATTGAGTTATCCTTTATACCCGTTATCCTTCAAGTTGCCTCTTTGTTGGCTGCGCTCACTCACCCCGGTCACATAGTTCGCTATGCTCCCGGGGATTCGCTCCCTTGCCGTCGCGACGCATCTTGAAATCCATTGGGTATATGTCTTTGTCTAAAGTATATGAAATACCATAATGAATAATTGGATATTTCGATAACTAACATGTGATTATTAGCTTTGTTACCTTTTCATAGTGAGATAATAAAAATTCCACTCTCCTTATTTGTCCATTGTTCAACTTACTTTAATAACGCATTTTTAGGAACAGAATTGTTAACTATCAGACTATATTAAATTCGACAAAAATAAATGACAAAGATCACAATTAACTCTTCCCATAAATTTATAAAATAAAATAAAATAGAATTGGTTAATATAGTTATTAATCGTTTTTATTGTCAGAGAGTAAATTTGCTTTCTAATTTAATACTTATACATTTAATTATTAACATAAAATAAAAATGTGGCATCAAATATCTTGATGCCACATTTTGTATATTTCCCGACGATAGAATATGAACATAATCATCTTTGGAAATAATCCTAAACCCCTAATGATTTATTTTACCTTTAATTCGATAAGTGAAAACATTTCATCTAAATCTTTATAATGTTGAATAACAAGTCCCGCTTGGTTAGCTATATCTTCGAATTCAGACAAATAACGTTGTTTCCCTGAAAATAGCATATCCATTAATATATCCAAAGATTTAATTACCAAGGATTGTGGTTTTTTCATTAAGGTTATTATCAAGAGGGTTGTGTTATTATCCATCGCGGCTCGGCAGTTCTTCAAAATGGATATAGCATCATTATCAGGCCAGTTATGGAGAACATTCTTTAAAATATATAAATCATAACCTGTCGGAATTGGCTTAAAAAAATCTCCTTTTATGAAATTTATACCTTCTGAAATAGGCACTTCATTATATCTGTCCAATACAGCGTAATCTTTTCCTTTTATTTTTTCATTTATTCTAATCAAAAGCTCTCCGTCTCCACCACCCAGATCTAATATTCTGTTATGTTTATTAAGATCATAAATAACAAGCAATTCTTTAATTATTTTATTTGTGTATTTTGACATTAAAGCATCAAAATCTGATTTTAATCCCTTATTACTATCCAAATGCTCAAAGAATGATTTTCCATACACCATTTCAAATGCCGATTTGCCATTGTTTTCCAGTAAGGATTTTGGATACATTAACCAAGAATCCCAATGTTCTGAATTGATTTCATATTTTATTGTTAAGAATTCTATGCTATTAGGATCAGCAAGTGCACTGCATTCCTCAGAAAGTGCAACCCCGTGGTTGCTACTAACCAATACGCCTATTTCAATTAAGAAATCACATAGTCGATTAAGTCTCGAATAATCAATACCATATTGACTAGCAAGTTGGTTAATATCTACATAGTCTCCATTTTTAAAGTGAATAGATAAACCAGCATCAACAAAAGTATAGATTGCAGCGGTTTTTCTATATGACGTAATGAGATCGATTAGCATTGAATTACCCTTTCTGTATTTTTAAATGAGGTTATTATATAGGACATATACCCTATGGATTTCAAGATGCATCGCGACGGCAAAGGCGCGAATCCCCGGGAGCATAGCGAACTATGTGACCGGGGTGAGCGAGTGCAGCCAACAAAGAGGCAACTTGAAAGATAACCGGTATAGATAGTACCACTATAACTAACCATATATAGTTGAAACACTTTTAGCTCCAAATGTAATTATTAACTTTGCTATCTTTTCCTTATGAGGTAATGAAAATTTGATTCATCTTTGACAATTGATTACTCACTTTAATTATATGTTTTTAGCCGTGAGTTAATTAACTATCAGATTATATAAAATATGATAGAAAGAAAGGTTAAAAATCACAATTAACTCTTTTTAGGGATTTTTAAAATTAAGTTAAAAGATATGCCTTGACAATATTTTTCTTTCAAAAAATTCACATAAAGAATAAATGGTTATAAAAAATTTACAACCATTTCATAAATATATTGATTATTACCGACCACATAATTTCAAGTATTATCTCTGTAGCCCAGCAACCACTTTTGATCTATGCTGAACGCTAAAAACAAGCTTAAGATTATTATTAATCTGAAAGCCTCAAAGCAGATAGCAGGAAGATAGAACTTAATGAGTATCCACATCGTTCCTAAAGAGCAACTGAGCAAAGATCGCACCAATGAAAAAACAGCAGATTATATCCCGCCATTGCTTTTTGCTAATCTGAGAAATCTTTATCAGCGTCGAGCAGAACGCTTGCAACAATTGGCAAAAGAGAGCTCATTCGTTGATTATCTTAACTTTTCAGCACAAGTTGCCCAAGCTCAGCAAAAAGCGTTGCATGATAATCCATTGAAAATGGAGATAGCAGATATCTTAGAAAAATCGGTCATTGAAGGTAAACCGCCTCTGGATTGCAAAACCTTCCAACGTACTGAACACTGGCAAAAATTACTTCACTCTCTGATAGCAGAATTACTGCCAGATGCGTCGGAACATGTTAATGCCGCTCTGAATAATCTCGAAAAAGCGTCAGAACAGGAGCTGGAACAGATGGCCGATGCTCTGCTGAAAAATGAATTCAGTAAAGTCAGCCCTAAAAAAGCACTTTTTATCTGGGCGGCACTTTCCCTCTATTGGGCACAAATGGCAAATCAAATCCCAGGAAAAGCGAGGGCAGAATATGGTGAACATCGTCAATTTTGTCCGGTTTGCAACAGTATGCCGGTCTCTAGTGTCGTTCAGATTGGCACAACCAACGGGTTGCGTTATCTGCATTGTAGTTTGTGTGAAAGTGAATGGCATATGGTACGGGTAAAATGCAGTAATTGCGAACAGACCCGCGATCTTAATTATTGGTCACTGGATAGTGAGCAAGCCGCCGTGAAAGCGGAAAGTTGCGGTGATTGCGGTAGTTATTTGAAAATTCTCTATCAGGAGAAAGATCCAAAAGTTGAAGCTGTTGCTGATGATTTAGCTTCACTGATCCTCGATGCCAAAATGGAAGAGGAAGGTTTTGCCCGCAGTAGCATCAACCCGTTTTTGTTCCCAAATGAGTAATAGTGAGTTGACGGAATTGCCATGACACATAAACCGTACCCGTTGTACAGCCAGCTCCCCGCCATTGATCGTCTACTGCGTGATCCACAAATAACCCCATTCGTGGAACAATATGGACAGACGTTGGTCACTGCAACATTAAGAGGAATGCAGGAGCAGGCCAGAATCAATATCAAGCAGTATCAGGCACTGCCTGATTGGTGTGATAACTGGGCTTTGGCACTTGGTCAGCAACTGGAACAGAAACAAGTTTTGGCTTTAAAGCCGGTGTTTAATCTTAGTGGTACGGTGATTCATACCAATCTTGGCCGAGCATTAATGGCAGAATCAGCGATTGAAGCAGTAACACAAGTGATGCGTTCACCTGTAACGTTGGAATATTCCCTCAATAACGCCGGACGTGGACACCGTGACCATGCTTTGGCGGATTTACTGTGTGAATTAACCGGGGCGGAAGATGCCTGTATTGTTAATAACAATGCAGCGGCGGTGTTGTTATTGTTGGCAACCGTAGCATCCGGTAAGCAAGTTGTGGTTTCTCGTGGCGAACTAGTGGAAATTGGTGGCGCATTCCGTATTCCTGACGTGATGGTTCAGGCAGGATGCCGGTTAGTTGAAGTCGGTACAACGAACCGCACTCACCTGAAAGATTATCAGCAAGCGATTAATGAAGAGACCGCTCTCCTTATGAAAGTGCATGCCAGTAACTACAATATTGAAGGTTTTACCGCGGAAGTGTCTGGCCGTGAATTGTCCACTCTGGGAATAGCTTCGCAAATTCCTACTGCAATTGATCTGGGCAGTGGTTCCATGATCAATATGGCGCAATATGGATTGCCAGCCGAACCTATGCCTCAAGATTATCTGAATCAGGGCATCGATTTGGTCACTTTCTCTGGTGATAAATTGCTGGGGGGACCACAAGCTGGCATTATTCTTGGCAAGAAACACTGGATAGAAGCAATCCAGCGTCATCCTCTAAAACGCGCTTTGCGGGCAGATAAGATGACGCTGGCCGCTTTGGAAGCCACATTGCGGTTATATCAGCGCCCCGAACAGCTTTGCCAACAGTTGCCAACGTTACGTTTGTTAACCCGTTCACAACAACAAATGCATGATATGGCACAACAGCTATTACCTCCGCTTCAAGCACATTATGGTGACCAATTTATTGTTCGTGATGAACCCTGTTATTCACAGATTGGCAGTGGTTCACTGCCGGTTGATCGTCTGCCAAGTTGGGCTTTGACTTTCGCTGCCGTTGATGGTCAGGGGAGCTCGTTGGAACGGTTAGCCCGGCGTTGGCGTAAATTAGCCAAACCCGTTATTGGCCGTATCTCCGACGGACGTTTATGGCTGGATTTACGCTGTCTTGAAAATGAAAAAGCGCTATTGCAGGCACTGTTGCTGTAATTTTCTGAAATACAATAATTTACCGAAATACAATAATTTCCTGAAACTATTATGATTTTTGCCACCGCGGGCCATGTTGATCATGGTAAAACCACACTTATTCAAGCGATTACCGGTGTTAATACAGCCCATTTGCCGGAAGAGAAAAAGCGCGGGATGACCATCGATTTAGGTTATGCCTATTGGCCGCAACCAGATGGCTCTTCGGTCGGTTTTATCGATGTGCCCGGACATGAGAAATTCCTCGCTAATATGTTGGCAGGGATCGGAGGTATTGATCATGTTTTATTAGTGGTTGCCTGTGACGATGGGGTAATGGCTCAAACGAGAGAACATTTAGCTATTCTACGTTTGATTGGCCGCCCGACCATGACAGTTGCACTCACTAAAGCAGATCGAGTGGAATCGCAACGAATAGTTAAAGTCCGCCAACAAATTGAACATGAACTGGCAATGCAGGGTTGGAGCAAGTTCCCTCTGTTTGTAACGGCTGCGACGGATAGAGAAAGTATTGTCCCTTTGAGGCAGCACCTGTTGCAGTTGCATCAGCAAAATAAGCAGCATAAAAAATTACATCAGCGTTTTCGTCTGGCGATAGATCGCGCTTTCAGTGTAAAAGGCGCGGGTCTGGTAGTCACGGGAACAGCATTGGCCGGCCGGGTCAGGGTGGGAGATACCCTCTGGCTAACCGGCCGGGATCAGCAAATTAGAGTACGTGGCTTGCATGCTCAGAATCAACAGGCCGATACGGCTCAGGCCGGGCAACGTATTGCACTGAATATTACTGGTGATGTGAGTAAAGAACAGGTTTCCCGTGGTGATTGGCTACTTTCCCGCCAGCCCTTTGAGCACGTAGAGAAAGTATTGGTGGAGGTAGAAACTGATGAACCTTTGCGAAACTGGCAACCACTTCATATTCACCATGCTGCCAGCCATATAACGGGGCGGATTTCATTACTAAATCAGCTTTCTGATAAGCCTCTGCTGGCTGAATTGGTGCTTGATAGTCCATTGTGGTTGGTTGAGGATGATCGACTGATATTGCGAGATATCAGTGCCAGAAAAACATTGGCTGGTGCGCGGGTAATAAACCTAAATTCCCCCCGCCGCGGTAAGCGCCAGCCAGAATTTTTGCATTGGCTCACTCAGCTTGCCAGAACATCAGATCATGCAGCTAATTTAGCGCTCCATTTGCCACGAGGCGCACTTTCTCTCGACCACTTTTCTTGGGCGCGTCAGTTAACGGAAGCAACTCTCCACCCGCTAATCGTTGATGAGGATGTGATTATTGCCGCTGGTATGGTGTTATCACAGAACAATGCCAAGTTAGCAAAGCAGAAGTTACTACACGTTTTGGCTGAATATCACCAGCAACATGTCGATCAACTGGGTTTAGGCAGGGCACGTCTGAAACGGATGGCGCTGCCAACGCTGGATGAAGCACTGGTTTATACTCTGATAGATGCCTTGCTCAGTGATGGACAGCTAAAGCAATTACGCGGTTGGTTATATCTTCCTGAACACGGTTTGTCTTTTAGTGATGAACAGACAAAATTGTGGCAACGAATAGCGCCCTATTTCACAGATGATCCCTGGTGGGTACGTGACCTGGCTGCTAATTTAAAAGAAGAAGAGACAACAGTTCGCAGTTTATTGAAAAGATCCGCACAATTGGGGCATATTATCGCGATTGTTCCTGATCGTTATTATTGCAGCCAACGAATTCAACAATTCGCGGAACTGATTCGCCAATTTAATCAAGATTATGGTGCAATTACCGCTGCTGATTTTCGTGATCAACTCGGTATCGGTCGTAAACTGGCTATTCAGATATTGGAATTTTTTGATCGTAGTGGTTTTACTCGTCGTCAGGCTGAGTCACATATTCTCAGAGATAATGGGCTGTTCTGATGATTTCTTTATTTAAAATATAGATGATTTCAGCAAAATCACCGTCTTGAACTGATCTGTGTTATTTTTGCCAACCGTGAACCATCTATCAATTGGATTCAATACGATATGAAAAAGAAGATAATATCGGGTGTTTATCTGGGATTATTGTTCATTGCAACTTTAATACTGGTTTTTGAAAAAAGTGAAGATATTTACCCGGCACTGATCACTGTCGGCGTGTTTGGTGTGATATTTGGCCTTGTGTTTTTTGTGTCAGCCCGGTTACTGTTTTCTACAGCCTTTACCGGAACACTGTTTATTATCTTTAAGTTCCTCAATCAGATAAAAGTTCATTACTACAAAGAGCAGTTGATGTTCTCCGATCTAAACTTGATGTTTGATCCTGCCAATCAGGAAACACTACGCCACTATTGGCTGGCCGGTTTAGGCGTTGTCGCGATGTTTATCTGGTTGATTTTCAACATGACGCTGAGCTGGAAAAAATCATCTTCCCTCCGTGGTTTCAAATGGCGTACCGTCGGCTTGGTTCTGGCGGCGTTCTGTACATGGGAAGTGAGCGCTACCGCCGATGCGTTCAGGGAACAGTGGGAATCTTCACTACCAAAAGGACGTGGTACAGTCACCAATATGGTGATGTCGGCCAAAGATGCCAAATATCATGCGCCTCAGTTTGGGCAATCATCCGATTATTTTCTGCAACAGGCTAAGAATGTTGTGCTGCCTATGCCGCAGGCAGCGATTAAACCTGACGTGGTGATGTTATTACAGGAATCCACCGTAACTCCGCATATCTATCAACTGCCTGATGATACCCGCTTACCTCATCTTTATATGTTCCAGCGGGATTCGGGTGTCAGCGCACAAAGCCCAATGCGGGTGCAAACTTTCGGTGGTGGTACCTGGTTATCTGAATTCTCCGCCCTGACTGGCTTAAATACGGATGATTTTGGCTCACGTAAGAATGCGGTTTTTTATTTTATTGTTGATCACCTGAAATACAGCTTGTTCCGTGAAATGAAACAAAATGGTTATTATACTGTTGTTTTGACACCATTTAATAAATCTTCTTATCATTCGGGTCATGCTTATCAGACTCTCGGCGTTGATCGCATTATTCAGCCACAGGAATTGGGATATCCCGCCAGTCTCGATAAAAATCTGTGGACTATTTCTACCCAAGAGATGTTGAGTTATGTGAAAGAAATTTTGGCACAGGAAACGGATAAGCCGCTCTTTATTTTCTCACTAACTATGTATGAACACGGCCCATATGATGAAGATCATGCTGATGATTACGGGCTTACCGGACATGTTAAAAATTCACAAGCAGTAGGTAAGTTCAGTCACTATATGGAGAAAATTAAAGCTTCTGATCCGGCAATTAAAAATTTCAGTGAGTTTGTTGCTAAACGGGAAAAACCAACCATGTTCCTCTATTTCGGTGATCATCAACCCAATATCAGCCTAAATCAGTACAATGGCGTATTTTCAAATCCGGGTCATATCACCCAGTTTACTATGCGGGATAACTTGCAACAGGGAGAATCTATTCAGGCTGATGAACTGACGGATATTTCATTCCTTGGGGGCATGATTATGGAGAGAGCTAAACTGGATGCTTCACCTTTTTATCGAGCAAATATGACAATGCGTCATCTTTGCCGAGGAGCACTGGATGATTGTCAGGATAAAGCGCTAGTGGAAAGTTATAAACACTATATTTATCAGCAACTAGGTGTTGCAGGTAAAAAGTAAGTTATAAAATCTAATCTGAGTGGGTGCCATATTTATATGGCACTTGCTGTAGATAATGTTGATGAGAATGTTAATCCCATCCAATTTTCAGACGCCTTGCTCTGGCTTGTAACCCCCCCAATATCGAGTTACTGATATGAACAGGGAAATCTATAGGCAACTGGCCTCTGACATTCATGACAACTGTATCAACCGTCTCAGCATATTCAGTAAGAATTCTTGCCATCGAATCCTTATCAAATCCAGCGGCCTTGGCCGTTTGAAAAAAGTGTCTTGGGAATATCTGCTCTATATTGTACTTCCTACCTCTCGTCCCAGTTAGCCCCATTGCCAATTTGGCATCTCGGGGATGAAGCCCTCTGCCTTACCACTCCTCTTTCCACACCGGGTCCGACGTTGTGCAATCATCTTCCACTGACGAATTTATCTTAGTAACGTTTCTTGGCCGGATATCGAGTTCTAAATTCAACGCCGACATAATCTTAAAGAAGGTCTCCAGCTTGGTAGAATCTGGGTGCAGCTCAAAGCTTGATACCGTATCCTGCCGAATACCTACTTTACTTGCCACTTTGCCCTGAGAAAGTTTTTGAGTAAGCCTGATATCTTTTAAATATACGCTAAGTTGTTTCGAGTTAGTTACTTTCATATTGAGGTCAGCCAATTTGAACAGTTAACCTCATTGTTACACGCTGTGACAGGTAAATCAATTTTTACACGCCATAGCCGGTAAATGTAATTTTACCTGTTATAACCGGTAAAAAAGTTCCACTTCTGCCTTTTACCCACTTACTTGCCAATACAAAAACTCGAAATAGGGGACGGACTTGTTAGCCTTAGTGACTTTAGAACCATGTTCGGAATTGAAGAGAAATATTTACAATTTAGAGATTCGAATAAGTTTATTTTAAAACCAGCCACTAAAGAATTAAACCAAAAAAGTAACCTTAGATGGTCGTAATGTTATCTCGTTGTCTCTTTACATTTCAAATTGAAAGAAGACAGCCAAATAAAAAAGGTGATTTAAATCACCTTTTTTACGTTCAAATTTAATAAAATTAACAAACAACATTTTATATTTCTATTTCTTGATTTATATTACTATTGTAATTTTTACTTATATGTTAGGGTATATACTTAACTTATTATATTTATTAGGTTGAATTGTAAAAAATTAGGATGGTAATTTTATGTCATACATGATTTATTTGTCTTTGAATGGCAAAAAACAAGGGCTGATCTCTGCTGGGTGTTCAACCCTAGACTCAATAGGAAACAGGTATCAAAATGGCCACGAAAACCAAATACAAGTACTGAGTTTAAACCACACAATAACGCGCCAGCAGAATGTCAGTCACCAGCCAATACAATTCATTAAACCAGTAGATAAATCATCACCATTATTAGCTATGGCAATAGATTCAAACGAATCTCTAAATGGTGCTTTTGTTTTTTACAGAACAAGTCAAGCTGGACAACTGGAATTATTCTATGAAGTAAAAATCACTGAAGCCACTATCACAGATATTTCTTGTATATACCCGCATTCTATAAATGATTTTGATGCCATGCCATATGAAAGAGTTTCACTCAACTATAAATCCATCTCATGGAATCATATAACAGCCGGCACATCTGCCTATAGCATATGGGAAGATAGAAATTATTAAATAAAAAATAAAACACTAAGCATATAAAAATATATGCTTAGTGACAAAAAGAAATATCCTTAACATACTTATTTGGTGCCATCCATGATGATTTACTACATGTTACATACCCTTCCAATTTTAACTCATCATCAACATAAAAAGATACAAATAAAGTAAGAATAAATCCTATTATTGATACACATGAAATATAATTCCCAATTTTACTATTAAGACGTTTCACCTTACCCAATGATATTCTATACAAAATAAAAGAAATATAAATCAACACAGGACTAAACCAAATAGCTCCTGCGCTTTTCCATGAGAATATAATAACACTATCATGCTTAAAAAAATCGATATAATCATTCAATGAAAAAAATATAGATAACACTGCCATAAAAAGAAGCAATAAAATTCCAGAATATAATTTTGCTTTATTTTCATTTATATTATCCACGGCTATATCTACCCCACATATTAAAAAACTGATCCGGATGGTATGGTGTCGGATTTGTTTTTTTATTTTTTATGTTTTTAATTATCGTTTCACTAATTTTAAAGTGGTCATCTAACCAATATAAAGCAAGAGAAGTTAAAAACCCAATCGCAAAAACGCCAAGAGCTACAAGCATAAGACTTCCCCCTAAAGCTAAAATTGGAGAAACGATTAGAGTATTAGCAGCCGTAGCAATACCTATTGAGATAGCTAATTTTGCACCATCAATTGTTAAATTAACAAATAAATCAACCAATCCATATTCATCTTTAAATATTAACTCAACTAGTCTATATGCGGCTGAGAATACTATACCGAATCTAGCGCCTTGGGCAATTCCAGCTTCAATACCTAGCGTACCTACCCCAAAAGACACTATACGTGGATTATTAGCCAGATATCTTGTAGCGTTTAAATAGTTTCTTACACTAGGGTAACCTGATAACTTTATATATCTTCTTCCATCCTTACCAAAATACTCTGTTGCTTCCACACCGAAACTTCTTAAATCATTTACTATTCTTGCCACCCCAAAAGAATCATGGATATTACCAGCAAATGATGAAGCTGGATCAACATATGAATAAAAGGTTTTAATATTATTTTTCCATGAATTATAGAAATTATGATCTAGTGTTTTCATATAATCTATAGCTTCATCTTTTGTCAATAAAGCAATAACTTCTTGGTTTAGTTTAAATTGATGTTCCAATTCCAATAGCATACGGTTATATTTTTGCTCTTCTATTTGCTTCTTAAAATCAAGATGATCTTCTAATCTGTAATCATTATCAACAAATGTTTTTAACCGTGGATCATACTTCATTTTATAACTCCATCTATATTATATAGTTTATTGAAGTTTTATTTCATATTTTATCGGACTGAGCTATTTTTTCTTTAATTTTTCTGAATTATTGGGAGCTGGATCAAGTTTCCCTGTTAATGGTGGGAGCCAGTATTGGCTTTGGCGAACACTCCAACCTGACAACCGTTCAGCAACGTTCCTTGGCCGGATATCGAGTTCTAATATTCTCTGCGTTAGCAGAATTTGAACGCAACCTTATTAAAGAGCGGACACAGTCTGGATTAGCCGCGGCCCGTGATCGCAAAGGGGCGGAAACCTGCCTTGAATAAAAAGCAAGTAAAGGAAATCAGGCGCTTCTGCTTGACCCTGATATATTTACTGATGTTGCGAAGCGCTATGGTATGTCTCGAGCAATCATTTATAAGTACACAGGTGCCGTTCGTCCAGAACTTGTACCAGCGAAGCGAGTGAAGTCAACACAATAATTGAAGGTGAAGCAAAAACATGGTTAATATAAAAGCTAAGAAGTTACTTTATCACCTCACAAGTTTAAAGAATGTCAGCTCCATATTGGACAGTGGATTAAAACCAAGATCAATGCTAAAAAAATTCCATGATGTCGCAGACCAGGAAATAATCGATAATCGCAAGGAGCACAAACTCGAGCATTATGTACCTTTTCACTGGTTTTCACGAAACCCTTTTGCTGGACGTGTCCAGAAAGATCGACCAGATGAAGACTTTGTTTTGATTACAGTCAGACGGAGCATTGCTAAAACGGGAAACTGGAAGATAATCCCCAGACATCCGTTGGCTAATACAACTGTCGAGCTGTATGATTATGATAAGGGCTAATGAATAAGCGTAATTACCATGTGATCCTGACTGTAAGAACATATGTATGGCGGAATGCTTGTCTCCGGGTATTGTCAATGTTTCAGAATTCTATAAGATCTATGTTCCCACAACGGATATTGAGAGGAATATGGAGAAAATACTGAAGCAGAGTAACCAATCAGTTGATGTTGTGATCAACGGAGAAATGTTCAATTAATGGTGTACAAGAAACTTAATCCGCAAAAAGCATTGATCTGGAGAATCACTCATCGCCAAAATCTTCCTTGGATTCTAGCCAATGGCTTGCATGCGGGGAACAACGCAGTACGCTCTTCGAACTGGGTGACGATTGGTAATGAAGATCTTATTAATCGTCGCAACCATCGTACTGTCCCCCTTTTACCGAGAGGTATGCTTAACGATTATATCCCTTTTTACTTCACACCCTTTTCTCCCATGATGTACAACATTTATACGGGGCGTGGTGGAGTACGGAAAGTGTCCAATACTGATATTGTCATTCTGGTTTCCAGTATGTATAGAGTGGCAGAACTAGGGTTACTTTTTGTCTTTACTGACCGCCATGCGTATCCAGTAACGACAAATTATTACAATGAGTTGGCGGACTTAACTGCTATTGATTGGGCACTGTTGCAACAACGCAATTTTCAGCGTGATCCGGATGACCCGGAAAAGGTGGAACGTTATCAAGCAGAAGCACTGGTTCATGGGCATATGCCCATCCATGCTTTACTGGGTGCAATATGCTATACACAGAATGTGCAGAGAGAATTAAAAGCACAAGCCAATGAGCTAAGAGTTAAACTGGATATACATTATAAACCCAGTTGGTACTTTCAAGGAGGCTAACAATGATAATACCCGCACAAGGCAACCTGCTGGAGGCTAATGTGGAAGCGCTGGTTAATACAGTTAATACTGTTGGTGTTATGGGCAAAGGAATTGCATTGATGTTCAAAGAACGTTTTCCTGCCAATATGGCGGCTTATGTCAAGGCGTGTAAAGCAAAAGAAGTTCAGACTGGCAAAATGTTTGTCACAGAGACTAGCGAACCGATGGGGCCGCGCTGGATTGTAAACTTCCCGACAAAACAACATTGGCGGGCTAAATCGCAAATGCAGTGGATTCTTGACGGCTTGGTTGATCTCCGCTATTTCATTGAAAAAAACCAGGTACATTCCATTGCCATTCCCCCATTGGGTGCGGGCAATGGCGGCCTCAACTGGGATGAAGTTAAACCGCATATCAACCAAATATTGGGCGACCTTAAAAATGTAGACATTGTTGTTTATGAACCTACAACCAAATATCAGAATGTGGCTAAACCAAAAGGTGTAGAAAAACTCACCCCAGCTCGTGCTTTGATTGCAGAGCTGGTGCGCCTTTACTGGGTTCTGGGAATGGAATGCAGTCTGTTGGAAATCCAGAAACTGGCATGGTTCCTAGAGCGTACGATCAAGGCCGAGGGGCTGAAAAATCCCTTAAACCTTAAGTTCGTAGCCAACAACTACGGCCCCTACGCAGATAAGCTACGTCACTTGTTAGATGGGCTGGACGGAAGCTATCTAAAAAGTGAAAAGCGTATCAGTGATTGTAGCCCACTGGATGTGATTTGGTTTAACGACGCCAAGCGAGACAAGGTAGCACTGTACTTAAAATCTGAAGCGAAAGCCTACCTGCCTGCGCTGAAAAAAATTGCTGAGTTGATTGACGGTTTCGAGTCTCCTTACGGGATAGAACTACTATCCACTGTGGACTGGCTGTTATTCCAAGAACAAGTGGCTCCCAACATAGAATCCTTAATTGATGGTATACGCCATTGGCCTGCCGGAGATAGATCGGCTCAACGCAAGCTCAAACTGTTTGATCGAACCAAGCTGGAATTGGCGCTAACCCGTCTGAAACAAGTACCTTTGCAAGCAGCAGGTTAATTATTTTGGGACTGAATCATGTAACGTCATGAAGTCCCTTAACCTGCACTTATTGCTACAAGGATGTGAGTATTGTTCATTCCGGTAATAGCAAGCTTCTTTCCTGGTTATCAACGTGCTGATTAAAGAGTAACTTAAAGCTTCACTTCCCAATACAAAAGCTCGAAAAAATCCTTCCTAGCAGATCATCGGAGGTAAATTCACCCGTGATCTCACTCAATGCCTGCTGTGCCAAACGCAGCTCTTCTGCCAGCAATTCACCTGAACGGGCAACCACTAATTGTTCATGGCCCTGTTGTAAATGTTCCGCTGCGATATTTAATGCTTGTAAATGACGACGACGAGCCAAGAAACCACCTTCGGTATTACTGCTAAAACCCATCGTCTCTTTTAGATGATCGCGCAATAAATCGATACCTTCACCGCTACGGGCAGATAGTCTAACCAGCGAGTAACCACTTACTTCGGTAATACTTGTCTCTTCATCGGTCATATCTGTCTTATTACGAACGACTGTGATAGGGAGCGATTTAGGCAGACGAGCCATAAATTCAGGCCAGATTTCCACAGGTTCAACCGCGTTCGTTGTCGTGCTATCTACCATAAACAGTACCCGATCAGCCTGCTCAATTTCCTGCCAAGCACGCTCAATACCAATACGTTCAACTTCATCACTGGCTTCACGCAAACCCGCGGTATCAATGATATGCAACGGCATACCGTCAATATGGATATGTTCACGCAGCACATCACGGGTTGTACCTGCAATATCCGTCACAATAGCCGCTTCACGACCTGCTAATGCATTAAGTAGACTGGACTTTCCTGCATTTGGGCGACCGGCGATAACAACTTTCATCCCTTCACGTAAAAGGCTGCCCTGACGAGCCTGAGCACGTACACGCCCAAGCTCAACCATCACTTCATCCAACTCAGCTTCGATTTTCCCATCAGAAAGGAAATCAATCTCTTCATCTGGAAAATCAATAGCCGCTTCTACATAGATTCGTAAGTGAGTAAGTGCTTCCACCATCTGGTGAACTTGAGTCGAAAAAGCGCCCTGTAAGGAGTTCATCGCTGAACGGGCTGCTTGCTCCGAACTGGCATCGATCAGGTCAGCAATGGCTTCCGCCTGAGCTAAATCTAGTTTGTCATTAAGAAAAGCGCGTTCAGAAAATTCACCAGGGTTAGCAATTCGCACACCAGACAACGTTAGAATGCGTTTAAGCAGCAAATCGAGAATAACCGGCCCACCATGCCCTTGAAGCTCCAGTACATCTTCTCCGGTAAATGAATTGGGTCCCGGAAAGTAAATAGCAATCCCCTGATCAAGTATCTGACCATCTACATCACGAAATGACAGATAATCTGCATAGCGGGGTTTGGGTAATTTACCTAATACCACCTCAGCGACCTGAGCAGCTTTCGGGCCAGAAACACGTAAAATGCCAACCCCTCCTCGTCCTGGTGGGGTAGCCTGAGCAACAATCGTATCCGTGGTATTCATGGTTATCTCTCTATTGACTTTTTCGCCCAAATTATTTTTCACTCAAAATAGTTAAGGCGGTCAATGACCGCCTTTCCCGTTACAATGGCCAGCATATATTCATTCTGGCTGAAGCTATGTTTTATTTCGCTGGCTTTTTCTCACGACTATGCAAGCCGCGCTTTTCCAACCCACGATAAATCAATTGCTGCTGGATAATTGTCACCAAGTTACTGACGATATAGTACAGAACCAGACCTGATGGGAACCACAGGAAGAATATGGTAAATATGACCGGCATATAAGTCATAATCTTCTGTTGCATCGGATCAGTAATTGTCGTCGGAGACATTTTCTGGATGATGAACATTGTCACACCCATCAGCAATGGCAAGATGTAATAAGGATCTTGCGCAGACAAGTCATTAATCCAGCCAGCAAATGGCGCATGGCGCAATTCAACAGAACCCATCAACATGTAATATAAAGCAAGGAAGATTGGCATCTGGATCAACAGAGGCAAACAACCACCCAGTGGGTTCACTTTCTCTGCTTTGTACAATGCCATCATTTCCTGGCTCATACGCTGTTTATCATCACCAATACGCTCGCGCATAGCCGCCAATTTAGGCTGTAACAGACGCATTTTCGCCATTGAAGTGTATTGTGCTTTGGTCAGCGGGTACATGATACCACGCACAATAAAGGTGATAACAATGATGGAGAAGCCCCAGTTACCAATAAAACCATGCAGGAACTTCAACAGCTTAAATAATGGCTGAGAGATAAACCACAACCAACCATAGTCTACGGACAGATCCAGATGAGGTGCTACAGCGGCCATTTCATCTTGAATTTCTGGACCAATCCACAGTGTAGAAGAGACCGTTTTTTCACTGTTAGCCGCAACAGAGATTGGCGCACTCTTATAGCCAATCGCAGCCATCTCTTTACCTAATGCGGCAGTGTAAAAAGTGCTGGTTTCATTAGCCACAGGAACCCAAGCGGTAGCAAAATATTGTTGCAACATGGCAATCCAGCCACCTTTGGTGGTCACGGATAAAGATTCACCTTCAATATCGCTAAAGCTGTATTTTTTGTATTTGGTATCATCTGAAGAATAGGCTGCACCACGGTAAGTATGCAGGGCAAAGTTACTGCTGCCTGTATCACGATGCTTAGGTAGTTCAACACTCTGTTTCAACTGACCAAAGAAGGTCATCTGTAACGGTTTTTCTGTCGTGTTATGAATGCGGTAATCCACACTAATCGCGTATTCACCACGTTTCAGGACAAATGTTTTGACGTAAACAATGCCATTTTTAGTGACAAAATTCATCGGGATACGCAATTCATCCTGTCCATCAGCCAATACATAGCTATCCTGTGCTGCGGTATACAGCGGGCGCTCACTATTCATCGGGTTATCTGGACCATCCTTCCCCGTCAATCCGCTTTGCGCTTGATAAGTGAAAGCAGGTGTTGTTTCCAACAACTTGAAGGGCTGGCTTGAACCTAGGGTGTCAGGATAGGCTAACAGGTCAGCCTCTTCGATATCACCGCCACGAGTATTGATGGTCAAAGAGAGCACATCAGTTTTAACCGTGATAAGTTTACCTTTTCCACTGCCTGGTACAGCTTGATTCTCACTGCTCGGCATATCCGTTTGTTGCGTGGCCTGTACTGTCGTTGGCTGCGGATTTTTATCTGCTTCCCATGCTTGCCAGACCAAGAAAGAAACGAACAGCAAAGCGATGAGAAGAAGATTACGTTGCGAATCCATCGTTAGTGTTCTCTGTTATCGTTGTTTTTTACAGGTGGGACAGGATCATCACCACCTTCATGTAAAGGGTGGCATTTTAATACGCGTTTCACCGTTAACCAACAGCCTTTTATCACACCAAACCTGCATAACGCCTCAATGCCATATTGAGAGCAGGTAGGATTGAAGCGACAACGAGGCCCCAACAGCGGGCTTATTACCAACTGATATCCCCGGATTAATGCGATCAGGAAGCGCGAGCCAAACGACAGTGACGACGCCATAATTTACCCAACGCCTCCGTTAACTCACGGTTATCAAGCTCAGCAACGCCTTTCCTAACCAATACCACAAAATCCATAGGAGGCAACTTATGTTGGTTTAAACGGAAGCTTTCACGCGCTAACCGCTTAATCCGGTTACGCTCATGAGCACGTTTAACATTTTTCTTGGCTATAGTAAGACCGATACGGGGATGCCCCAGCTCGTTCGGGCGACCAAGGAGAGTAATCTCTGGCGAACTTGCCCGTTGGGGTTGCTGGAAAACATAAGTAAAATGCTTGGGAGTTAACAAGCGTAACTCCCTCGGAAAAGCGAGCTTAACCACTAGATGGTTAGCTTTATTACTTAGAAACGGTCAGACGAGTACGGCCTTTTGCACGACGGCGAGCCAGAACCTGACGACCATTTTTGGTAGCCATACGAGAGCGGAAACCATGAGAACGGTTACGCTTCAGTACGGATGGTTGGAAAGTGCGTTTCATAGCGATTTCTACCTAACTTAAGATTATTACTGATTCAGTAAATGCGTTGGCAGCCAGTGAGAAATAGACACCGATGCCTTAATCGCAACATCAATATAAAAGAAGCGGGATTGTAATAAAATGTACAGCCCTGAGTCAATTTACATAACACAAAGTCGGCCGGCTTTTCTACTGAGTTGGATGTTTACCAACACTCTGCCCATGCGTACACCAGACCCGTCACCAAACATCATCGGTAAAAACTCTGGTATCGCACATAGGGTGCAATATTATACGGACTACTGAACAAAGCGCAACGATCACTGGCAGATCTTCGTTTTTTGTTATGATCCTTGGCCCGATTTTATTTTGAATATCGGCTTATTCTCGATCTGCATTTAGCATCCTCCATAATTCCACTACAACCCCTTTACAGCCCTTTATTTCACAGACAATTTTATCCTGTGGATAAAAAGCGCTTAAACTGTGTAAAAGAATGAAGATCTATATCGTCTTTTGCGCTATGATCCCAAGCCATGATTTGGATCTTATCCTCGGATCATGGGGGAGCGATGACATTAAAAATCGCCATACACATGACAATTGATCCTTCCTCACCTTAGAGGAGTCGTTGTTTTGTACCCAATATAATGAGCTAACCACTCCGATTTCTTTAATTGTTAATTGGCCTTGTTTTAGGGGAGTCCACCGTGTCACTTTCGCTTTGGCAGCAATGTCTTGCCCGATTGCAGGATGAATTACCTGCCACAGAATTCAGTATGTGGATACGCCCCCTTCAGGCAGAGCTAAGTGGTAACACTCTGGCGCTTTATGCCCCAAATCGGTTCGTTCTGGACTGGGTAAGAGAGAAATATATCAACAATATCAATGGATTGTTGAATGACTTCTGTGGAGCAGAAGTCCCATTATTACGTTTTGAAGTTGGCAATAAACCCGTTTCCCAAAACGATAGCCCACCACAAAAGGTTGTTGCTCATACACCGGTTGCTCCTGCACCACAAAACACATCGGTACGCCCCAGTTGGGATAACACTGCGGTACAACCCGAGCTCTCTTATCGTTCCAATGTTAACCCAAAACATACTTTTGATAACTTCGTTGAGGGTAAATCCAACCAACTTGCTCGTGCTGCTGCAAGACAGGTAGCTGATAATCCCGGCGGTGCTTATAACCCACTATTTCTTTATGGTGGTACAGGTTTGGGTAAAACCCATCTATTACATGCCGTAGGTAACAGTATTATGGCACGTAAGGCAAATGCCAAGGTGGTCTATATGCATTCTGAACGTTTTGTTCAGGATATGGTCAAGGCATTACAAAATAATGCAATAGAAGAGTTCAAACGCTATTACCGCTCTGTCGACGCATTACTGATCGATGATATTCAGTTTTTTGCCAATAAAGAACGCTCTCAAGAAGAGTTCTTCCACACATTCAATGCATTACTGGAAGGTAATCAACAGATTATTCTGACATCAGATCGCTACCCAAAAGAGATCAATGGGGTAGAAGATCGGTTAAAATCCCGTTTTGGCTGGGGGCTAACCGTTGCAATTGAACCACCGGAACTCGAAACCCGTGTCGCTATTTTGATGAAAAAAGCAGACGAAAACGAAATCCAGTTACCAGGAGAAGTCGCTTTCTTTATAGCCAAACGTCTGCGTTCTAATGTCCGTGAGCTTGAAGGGGCATTGAACAGGGTAATAGCAAATGCCAATTTTACTGGCCGAGCGATTACTATTGATTTTGTACGTGAAGCATTACGTGATCTGTTAGCACTGCAAGAAAAACTGGTTACCATTGATAATATTCAGAAAACAGTCGCTGAGTATTATAAAATCAAGGTGGCCGACTTACTTTCCAAACGGCGCTCCCGTTCCGTTGCCCGTCCAAGGCAAATGGCAATGGCGCTGGCAAAAGAGTTAACCAACCACAGCTTGCCTGAAATCGGGGATGCCTTTGGTGGACGTGACCACACAACTGTGCTGCATGCTTGTCGTAAAATCGAGCAACTGCGTGAAGAAAGTCACGACATCAAAGAGGATTTTTCTAACTTAATCAGAACATTGTCTTCCTAGTGCTATGAAATTTATCATTGAACGCGAGCAATTGTTAAAACCACTGCAACAGGTCAGTAGCCCGCTGAGTGGGCGCCCTACTCTGCCTATTCTTGGTAATTTATTACTACAGGTGACAGAAGGTTCCCTGTTGCTGACTGGCACAGATTTAGAAATGGAAATGATGGCAAGAGTCACGCTTTCATTGCCACACGAAGAAGGTGCAACCACGGTACCGGCACGTAAATTCTTTGATATCTGGCGAGGTTTGCCAGACGGAGCCGAGATCAGTGTAGAACTGGATGGCGACCGCCTATTGGTGCGTTCTGGTCGCAGCCGTTTCTCACTTTCCACATTGCCCGCTGCTGATTTTCCAAATCTTGATGACTGGCAAAGTGAGGTGGAGTTTTCACTGCCACAAGCCACACTGAAGCGCCTTATTGAATCAACTCAGTTCTCAATGGCTCACCAAGATGTCCGCTATTACCTCAACGGTATGTTGTTTGAAACCGAAGGAGAAGAGCTGCGTACAGTTGCAACGGATGGTCACCGTCTGGCCGTCTGTTCTATGGGAATTGGTCAAAAACTGCCTTCCCATTCGGTCATCGTGCCACGCAAAGGCGTTATTGAACTCATGAGATTGCTGGATGGTGGCGATACTCCGCTACAATTACAAATCGGCAGTAACAATATTCGTGCCCACGTTGGCGACTTTATTTTCACCTCTAAATTGGTGGATGGACGTTTCCCTGATTATCGTCGCGTATTACCAAAGAACCCGGATAAAACCCTGGAAGCCAATTGCGATATGCTGAAACAGGCTTTTTCACGTGCTGCAATTCTCTCTAATGAGAAATTTCGCGGAGTTCGCCTTTATTTCAGTGAAAACCAGCTAAAAATCACGGCAAATAACCCTGAACAGGAAGAAGCCGAAGAGATTGTAGATGTCAGCTACCAAGGTGCTGAAATGGAAATAGGCTTTAATGTCAGTTACGTGCTAGATGTTCTCAATACACTAAGATGTGAAGAGGTCCGTTTACTACTGACTGATGCTATTTCCAGTGTTCAGATAGAAGACTGTGCAAACCACAATGCGGCTTATGTCGTGATGCCAATGCGCCTGTAACCGGATTTTTATTTCAGGTATATGACTCTCACGCGTTTACTTATCCGCGATTTTCGTAATATCGCCGCCGCTGATTTGCCTCTAGCTACCGGATTTAACTTTCTGGTTGGATCTAATGGCAGCGGCAAAACCAGCATACTGGAAGCGATTTATACGCTGGGTCACGGGCGCTCTTTTCGTAGCATTCAGGCAGGACGGGTAATCCGTCATGACTGCGATGAGTTCGTTCTGCATGGGCGGCTTGGGCAACAGGAGAATGAGCGGGAACGGTCTATCGGCCTGAGTAAAAACCGTCATGGCGACAGTAAAGTCAGAATTGATGGTAGTGATGGCTGTAAAATTGCAGAACTGGCTAAGATGTTACCTATGCAGCTTATTACTCCAGAAGGGTTTACCCTGTTAAATGGCGGGCCAAAGTATCGACGGGCTTTTATTGACTGGGGGTGCTTTCACAATGAGCCACGCTTTTTTTCTGCATGGGTAAACCTAAAACGGCTACTCAAACAACGCAATGCAGCACTACGACAAGTTACTCGTTACCGCCAGATACGGCCTTGGGATCAGGAACTGATACCACTCGCTAACCAAATAAATCAGTGGCGTGGTGAATATATTACAAACATCGCTCAGGATATCACGAATACCTGTAAGCAGTTCTTACCCGAATTTACATTAAGTTTCTCTTTTCAACAAGGATGGGACAAAGAGAGTGATTATGCTGAATTACTGGAGCGCCAATTTGAGCGTGACAGAACGTTAACTTATACAGCTTCCGGCCCACATAAGGCAGATCTGCGCATTCGTGCAGAAGGAACGCCAGTAGAAGATATGCTATCCCGCGGTCAATTAAAGTTGCTGATGTGCGCACTGCGGCTAGCACAGGGTGAATATTTCACCCGACAGAGCGGACAACAATGTCTGTATCTGCTTGATGATTTTGCCTCCGAACTGGATACCGGCCGCCGTCAGTTGCTGGCCGCTCGTCTAAAATCCACGCAAGCTCAGGTATTTGTCAGTGCGATAAATCCTGACCAAATAACAGACATGCTTGATGGAAATAGCAAGATGTTTCGCGTGGAAAATGGCAAAATAGAGGTTCAACCACAGGATTAAAAATGAGCGAGAAACGTTGATGTCGAATACATATGACTCCTCAAGTATCAAGGTATTAAAAGGGCTGGATGCGGTTCGTAAACGTCCGGGCATGTATATCGGTGATACAGACGATGGTACCGGCTTACACCACATGGTCTTCGAGGTTGTCGACAACGCTATCGACGAAGCCCTCGCAGGCCACTGTAGTGAAGTTATCGTCACTATCCATGCTGATAATTCAGTCTCCGTACAGGATGATGGCCGCGGTATTCCTACCGGTATACACGAAGAAGAAGGTGTTTCAGCAGCCGAAGTTATTATGACCGTGCTGCATGCGGGGGGTAAATTCGATGATAACTCTTATAAGGTCTCCGGCGGTTTGCACGGCGTAGGGGTTTCTGTTGTTAACGCCTTGTCTGAAAAGCTGGAGTTGGTTATCCGTCGTGACGGCAAAGTTCATGAACAGACTTATCATCATGGCGTGCCACAAAGCCCACTGAAAGTCGTTGGAGAAACTGAACAGACAGGTACCCGTGTCCGTTTCTGGCCGAGCATGGATACTTTCAGTAATAACACAGAGTTCCAACACGACATTCTGGCTAAACGCCTGCGTGAACTATCCTTCTTGAATTCCGGTGTATCCATCCGTCTTATTGATAAGTGCACTAATATAGAAGACCACTTCCATTATGAAGGTGGAATTAAAGCGTTTGTTGAGTTCCTAAATAAAAATAAAACCCCCATTCATCCAAATGTTTTCTATTTTTCTACAGAAAAAGATGGCATCGGCGTTGAAATTTCAATGCAATGGAACGATGGTTTCCAGGAAAATATTTACTGCTTTACCAATAATATCCCACAACGCGATGGGGGAACTCACTTAGTTGGCTTCCGTACTGCGATGACACGTACCCTTAATAGTTACATGGATAAAGAAGGGTACAACAAGAAATCCAAAGTCAGCGCGACTGGTGATGATGCCCGGGAAGGTTTAGTTGCCGTTATTTCCGTTAAAGTGCCTGATCCAAAATTCTCTTCTCAGACTAAAGACAAGCTGGTCTCCTCCGAAGTGAAAACAGCGGTTGAAACGCTGATGAATGAGAAGCTGGTGGAATATCTACTGGAAAATCCAAACGACGCTAAAACTGTCGTCAGTAAAATTATTGATGCTGCTCGCGCTCGTGAAGCAGCCCGTAAAGCGCGTGAAATGACACGTCGTAAAGGCGCTCTTGATCTGGCTGGGCTGCCAGGCAAACTGGCGGATTGTCAGGAACGTGATCCGGCACTCTCTGAACTCTACTTAGTGGAAGGGGATTCTGCGGGTGGCTCGGCAAAACAAGGTCGTAACCGCAAAAATCAGGCAATTTTGCCGCTAAAAGGCAAAATCCTGAATGTCGAAAAAGCGCGTTTCGATAAAATGCTCTCTTCCCAGGAAGTGGCAACCCTGATCACCGCATTGGGCTGCGGTATTGGCCGTGACGAATATAACCCAGATAAGCTGCGTTATCACAGCATTATTATCATGACGGATGCGGACGTCGATGGTTCTCATATTCGTACCCTATTGCTGACTTTCTTCTATCGTCAAATGCCAGAAATCATTGAACGTGGTCATGTGTTTATTGCTCAACCACCGTTGTATAAAGTCAAAAAAGGCAAACAAGAACAATATATTAAAGATGATGAAGCAATGGATGAGTACCAGCTATCCATTGCACTAGACGGCGCTTCACTTTACACCAATGAGCACGCGCCAGCCCTGAGAGGTGAACCGCTGGAAAAATTGGTGACTGAATTTAATGGTGTTCAAAAAATCATTAAACGCATGGAACGTCTGTATCCGCTAAGTTTATTGAATAGCCTAATTTATCATCCGAATCTGACCGAAGAAGCATTGTCTGATAAGGCGAAAGTTGAAGAATGGATTGAAATGCTGGTCACCCGTTTGAATGACAGTGAACAAAACGGCAGCAGCTACAGTTATCGCCTCCATGAAAATCGTGAGCGCCAAATGTACGAACCGGTTCTGTGTGTTCGTACACACGGTGTTGATACTGATTATCTATTGGACTTCGATTTTGTCCACGGCGGTGAATATCACCGCATCACTCTACTAGGTGATAAACTTCGCAATTTGATCGAAGAAGACGCGTACATCGAACGTGGTGAACGCCGCCAACCGGTTAGCAGTTTTGAACAAGCACTAAACTGGTTGACTAAAGAGTCACGCCGTGGCTTGTCTATACAGCGTTATAAAGGTTTGGGAGAAATGAACCCTGAACAATTATGGGAAACGACCATGAACCCGGAAACTCGCCGCATGATGCGTGTGACAGTAAAAGATGCCATTGCAACTGACCAACTGTTTACAACTCTGATGGGTGATGCTGTTGAACCTCGTCGAGCATTTATTGAAGAGAATGCCCTGAAAGCAGCTAATATTGATATCTAATTGATATTATTATCAATTTAAATAAGCGCTCATATTAATTCTCTATGGGCGCTTTTTTTATCTGTTATTTATAACCAATAAAGTGTAATTTATTTAATGTTTCTGTAAAACATCACTTAAATATAATCTTAGGGTATAAACATTGATATAATATCATGATAACCATCATATTTAACAATAAACAATTGAATTGAACAAAACATTACTATTATAAAGAACCCAAACACAGATAATACATAACTTCTTTTTTTTCCATGAAAATTTTCATAAAAAAAAGAAAAAATAAAATAATCAATGATAAAGAATAATACAAAAAAACATCCTGCCAAGTAGACTGAGTGGAAATTGTAACATCTATATAGTCCATCATTATTTCTCCCTTTCTAGCTGATAAATACTCAAAAATGTAGAACCATCAACAATACCTTCTGTAGTTAAGCTCACAACTCCCATTTCTCTCCACCCTCTGATAAAATCACTATTTATATTTCTGAATAGCTTCCAAGATTTCTCTCTTGGCTTCAAAACTTTTCTAGAAATGCCATAACCTGAAAGCGCTAAATAAACCGTTGCATAAGTAATATCTGCATCTTTATCACTTAAACCAATTTTATTAGCAACATACCTATACCCAATGGATTTCAAGATGCATCGCGGCGGCAAGGGAGCGAATCCCCGGGAGCATAGATAACTATGTGACCGGGGTGAGTGAGTGCAGCCAACAAAGAAGCAACTTGAAAGATGACGGGTATATATCCTTCTCTGACACCACCATTAATATTTTCTCTGTACAGTAGATAATATCCATTTTCAACAACATTATTATACCCATGAGCCATTAATGGCGCACCGAATGAGGCACATGCTAACCCTAAAGAAGCTTTACAGACTGTATAACCTGCAAGAATTTGAGTACCACCACCAACAAACCCGATCTGTTTTAATATAAGATTAGTATAACTTGATTTCTCTTTTTCCCTTTCAATTATTGCATATTGCTTTATTTTTTTACTGTTAAATATAAATCCTGCTCTTTCAGATGATTTATCTCAAACTGAATAAATTCAATTGCACCACAGGAAGATAAACAATGAATCCGAACCTGCCCCATCTTCTATGAAAAGATTTACATCTGAATTAAAATCCATTTTAATTTTACTATGGCTCATATAACGAGAAGATAACGTCCTTGCCAACTCCCTTAATTCTCGAACCTTTAAAGCTAGTAGTTTATCTTGTTCCATTCCTACCATCTCCATAAAAACGATTTACTGTATATTTAGACAGAAAATTATAAATATAATTTATGGAATGTAACAAAAATAAACCAACAAAGAAACAATGAACAGAGCTATATAGATAAATCCACTCGAATAACGAGTGGATTTTCACATAAATAGATAGATTAAAATTATTAAATCAAGATACGTAGCATACGACGCAGAGGCTCTGCTGCTCCCCACAGCAATTGGTCACCGACAGTAAAAGCAGATAAATACTCTGAGCCCATATTCAGCTTACGTAAACGCCCCACAGGAGTATTCAACGTTCCCGTTACGGCTGCCGGGGTTAATTCGCGCATACTTAATTCGCGATCATTTGGAATAACACGAACCCAGTCATTATGCTTAGCCAGTAATTGCTCAATATCAGGAATCGAAATATCTTTTTTCAATTTCAGAGTAAATGCCTGACTATGGCAACGCAGCGCCCCAATACGTACACACAAACCATCCACAGTAATGATGTTATTACCGGTATTCAGAATCTTGTTAGTTTCTGCCTGACCTTTCCACTCTTCACGGCTTTGGCCATTATCAAGTTGTTTATCAATCCACGGAATCAAACTACCTGCCAACGGCACGCCAAATTGCTCAGTTGACATAGCACCGCTACGGGTGAAATCCGTTACTTTTCTTTCAATATCCAGAATAGCCGATGCCGGATCTTGCAGCTCTGTTGCTACCTGAGTATGCAAAGATCCCATCTGAACCAGCAATTCCCGCATATGACGAGCACCCGCACCAGAAGCTGCCTGATAAGTTGCAACAGAAGCCCATTCAACTAAATCATTAGCAAATAGGCCCCCCAAAGACATCAACATTAGGCTAACGGTACAATTACCACCAACAAAAGTTTTTATGCCTTTATTAAGACCTTGCTGGATATGCGTATGGTTAACTGGATCTAAAATAATGATGGAATCATCATTCATACGCAGCGCTGACGCCGCATCAATCCAATATCCCTGCCAACCTGTTGCTCTTAACTTTGGATAAATCTCATTAGTATAATCTCCCCCCTGACAGCTAATAATAATATCCAAAGCACTAAGAGCTTCGATATCGAAAGCATTCTGTAACGTACCTTGCTGACCAGTAAAATCGGGTGCTGGCTGTCCGTGTTGTGATGTCGTGAAGAATACCGGACGAATAACATCAAAATCCTGCTCTTCGAGCATACGCTGCATTAATACTGAGCCGACCATCCCGCGCCAGCCGATAAAGCCCACATTTTTCATCATTATTGTCCTACTTTGGTGAGTGTTGATCTGTGATTCTGATTACACCAAAGCTGACAAAATATGACCAGGGACGCAAGTGAATTTATTAACTAATTCACAAGATATTTAGCAACGTAGCTAAATAGCTTTTCATAATTCTGCTACACATGGCCTTCTTCAACCCATTGTTATATATGGAGTTATGAGTGGTATAAGAGGTAGCGCTATTTTAGAATCTTATTTAGCAGAAAGATATATAAAAAATCGAGCATCCGAGTAAAAAGCCACCTGTTTGGTGGCAAATATTTACCATTAACTTTTAATTTTCAAGTCACATTCAATTGAGTTTTAGTTTTTTCTTTGGGATGCGGCTTAACACTTATTACTTCACCAGGTTTGGAAATAAAGCGGACAAACGTTTCATGGCTGACGAAAGTTGCACCACAATTGATATTTTGACATTGATTATAACGTTCTTTTGTATGGCAGGAATGCTCAAAGCTACTGCGTGCATGAGCCGCTTTACCACAAAGAGGACACTTGATCATATTTTCTTACCCTTAACTAAAACATGAACTCTCATAATGTGAACAATATAGCAATGAGATCTCACCTAAAGAACAATTATTTCATATCGAGATCATCAATTTTTAATTCCAGAGTCAGTGCTGTTGTAAAACCACCACCAGCTCCATTCACCGTGTGAGTAACGGTCGTTAATGTCCATTCGGCAGCATCTATTTCTGGTTTAAAGCCGGTAACCTTGATTGGTATTTCAGGGTAAAGATCTGCACGCCCTTGAGCCAGTTGAATCGAAAACGTCGCTGCCCCACGTTGCATTTTTTCCCAAGCAACCTTGGCTGCACGTTTAGCACTAGCCTCATCAGCATAAGTACGAGAAAGCTCCAATACGTTATCTTTGCTACCGATCAAATAAGATTTTAATTTATCAGCATTTTTCTGACTTTTTCGCTCAACGGTTAAGGTATGTTTTTTCTCCGGTTTACGGACATCCAACCAATTTGCCACCACACCGGTATAAGCCTCACGATCAGACAGAGTAAAATTGTGGTTATCACCTGACCGACGTGTAATCACTAATGCAGGGATAACCGCACCACTGGCTGTTTTATTCTGTCCTTGCCGAATAAATATCAACTTACCATTTTTTACTGAAGCAATTGCTCCTTCCTGCCTTGCCAAACGCGTAAGAAAACTACCATCTGACTCATTCGTCTGATCAATATGGTTAATAAATATCTTCGCAATATCCTGATGCAAATCGGCAGTAAGGTTATTTCTCGCCGCGATAGTATGGACAATATCACCTATCGTTTTCTTATGATAAGACTCTTCACGTCTCATATTGAGAGATTCACGGAAATCAGCACTACGGGCACGAATTGTCAATTTATCCGGCGCTCCACTGTGACCAATTTCATCCACAGTAAAACGCCCTTTACTAATCAGTGGCTGATCACGCCATCCCAACGCCAATGAAATTACATTACCTCTGGAAGGTAGCACCAAACTTCCATCTGCATCATCCAGTTCAATATCAAGCTGGTCGGCTTCAAAACCACGATTATCTGTCATTGTTAGTGACATCAGGCGCGATTGAATGCGCCCGCTGATATCTTTATTGTCAATTTCCAAAAGAAATGCCGGTGCACTGCCTTTTTCGGAACCGCTGCCAAATTCAGACGTCATGACAATACCTCTCTGACTCTATCTGACAAATTGTCTGTAAGCATAGAGAATTGTTCCTGAAGATCACCGAACATTTCACCTAGAGAACTATCCACTCGCCGTAATGTCAATGTGAAATCAATTTTGCGGGCAGAACCATTCGACATAAATTCAGTTTTCGTCTGGTCGATACTCTCAATGACAAACATACCGTAAACCGTGCCACTGCCATCTATAAAGGACCAAGCTTTACCGCTATCAGCCATCACTTGTAGTAGCGTCAATGATAAACGACCACCGGTAATTTCTGGATATAACGAACCGGAAAGTGTCATTGTGTCGTTACCCGGCCCCAGAAATTGCCAAGCAGGCCGCATCCCAATACGGCTGTTAAAAGCATGCCGCCATGACTGCTGATGTTGCATACTCTGGTATGGTGTGGTCTTCAACATAAAAACAAATAAACCCAGTGCAGCCATCATAATTAGAATTCTCCTCTATCAGAGAATGAACTGCGTAAACGCGCCTGCTGTTTACGTTCCCGATCATCCAATTCGCGCCTAACCGCTGCTGCAATATCCTGCGCAGATTGCCCCGGTGCACCATAGATATTGATATGATAGACCGGTGATTCACTGCGATACTCTACCATCTGCCGTTTGTCTGCTTTCTTTTCCTGAATCTGAGGATAAGCATGAACCGGTAAGCTCTGAACATGCAATGGTGCGGTTCTGGCTGCGGCAGAAGGCGCCATTACGCTCAAAGAAAATGCCGCAGCAGCAGCAAGTTTAGCAGTCTGTCGTCGGCTAATAACATTAACAGGGCCAGTGACAATCTCTGGTCCATATTCACCAACAATACCCAATCGGCCAGCCGGAATAATGCCCCCTTTGTCATGTTTGGGCAGAACCGAACTAACATTAGGACTCACATTATTACTGGCGTCTTTTGAAATATCCTCCTTTGACCGCATCCAATCAGGGAGATACTCAGACAATGAAGTCAGTTTCTGTTTCAGGGCTTCCCATTTTTCATTAATCCCCTCCAATAAACTGTTAATTATTGCTGTGCCAACTTCTTTAAATTTACTGGGTAGATTCATTACGTCAGTAATAATTTCATTCCATTTATCCGAGATCGATATTTTAATATTCTCCCAGATATCCAATGTATTCTGTTTAACTAATTCCCAGGCATTACTGATATTAGTTTTAATACTTTCCCAAGTTTGCAGAACACTCTGTTTAATGGATTCCCATTTCTCACTGAGGCTAATTTTAATATTTTCCCAAAGCTGAGAAATTTTCGGCCCCAATGTTTCCCAGTTTTGCCAAATATAAACAGCAGCCATAGCAATGACACCAATAATGGCGAGGATTGGGTTAGCCATCATCAAACGACCGACGATCATCATGGTGCTACCCAACATTTTCAGAGCATTCCCGACTAATCCGAGCGCTCTCACACCAGTACTACCAAAGAAAGTAAGACTATATTTCGCTACAGCTAATGGAAGCAATATCGAAGCGATTGCCTGTGCCAATGCGCCAAACACAGTTAACATGCCTCCAACCACCACCGTAATAGTCGCAAGTGTTGCAGCCAAGCGTGGGTTGGCGTCCATCCATTCACTGACTTTATTGACTACATTTGTTACTTGCTGAGTGACTTCTCTTGCAGGACCTTCTACGCCAGAAAACATCTGAATGCCCAGATTACTCCAAGCGGCATTGAGTTTTTGGATATCACCGGTGAGATTATTCGTCACTACCGATGCCACTTTTTGGGATTCACCTTGAACACGTTTTAGTTCAGCGATAAAAGTTTGCAATCCTCCCTGCCCTGCCTGATTTACCAATACATCCAAAGCAGGAGCAGCATTTTCACCACCAATTGCGGTGAAATAACTCGTACGTTGTTTACCGCCCATTGAACGGGTTTTATCATCTAGCTCAACGAGAATATCAGGTAATTGCCGTAAATTACCTTTAGCATCACGAGTTTTAATATCCAGTTGTTTCAATGCGGCAGCAGCAGCTTTAGGCGGTTCAGCCAACCGACTTAGTACATTGCTCAAAGCCTCTCCAGCTTCACTTCCCTTAATATTGGCATCACTTAGCTTTCTTGTAGCAGCCGCAACGGTTTCAATATCAATCCCCAAAGAAGTGGCCGCTGGAGCGACAGATTTCATGGTGTCACCCAATCCCGCCAACGTTGTTTTTGAACCACTAAACGTTGCCGTCAAAACATCACTAACATGCCCCATCTCTTCGGATTGTAATTTAAACCCTTCAAGTACATTAGTACTAATATCAACCACATTGGCGAAATCCGTACCGCTTGCCTGCGACATTAATACCGCACCAGGCATCACATTCTTTATCTGGTCAGGAGAATACCCCTTGGAGGCATACAGGCCCTGTCCCTGTGCAATCTGACTGGCCGGAATCCCTGTACTTTTGCTCAACTCACGACTTTGGTTGAGCAACATGGCGTATTCAGGAGAATTTTTTTCAATATTGGTTTGTGCCTGAATTTTAGACATTTGAACATTAAGATCATAACCGGGCATCAGAAAGTTTTTACTGGTTGTCAGTATTTTACTGCCGTCTGATTTTGCACTAGCACCATATTGGCTAACGCGGTCACGAAACTCTTTAATTTTGCTATAACGACCTTCGCCGCGATTTTCTTCCTTTTTGTCACTGGTATGCGCAGTTTCCTGCGCATATTCAGGGGCAGAATAAGGTTTAATTGCTTCATAAGTCTGATTTAATCGCTTGAATTCATCACGATTTTGCCGGAGAGAATCCGCCAACCTTTTATTGTTTCGCTGGGCAGATTTCAAGGCGCTGGTCAGCTTATTAACGGACTGTATTACCAATTTAAGCTGTGACTGTGTATTACTCATTTTCTGCACCACTTCGTAAGATGGCCCGATGTCGCCAGTCCAGTAATTCCGGTAGTGACATTTCATCTGTCACTGCCGGAGACCAGTGGAAAACGGTGGCAATATCTGCCACCAATTCATCTACGGTTAGTCGGTCTGGAAACCGGACTTCGCCGACTTCGGTAACAAAAAATTGACCACCTCAACACTGAGATTAATCAGATCGCCGGGTGTCATTGACAACAGGTCGCTTTTAGTGAGCGCTGGTGTGGTAACACGTGGCAAAACCAATATCATTGAATCCACATCCATCTCCAGCAAAGCCTGTAGCCGAGCACCACGCAGCGCGCCACTGTTCGGTTTGCGCACCACCACTTCAGTGATGTTGCTACTACCACGTGCAAGCGGTTCTTCTAATACGATTGTGCGCTGCTCGTCGTTTTGAGTAATTAGTGTTTCTGTCATGGTTCAACCTTGTTTATCCGATTAGATTAAAGACCCATAGCGCGACGGTGATCTGCCAAGCGATCCTCACCATTAACGACTTCAACCATGTTAACGGTATCCACTTCGATCAGAACTTCACCATCCCATGTCAATTTGAAATAGGTGTTTTTAGCGCTGATTTTGGTCTGAGTATTATCTCCTTGCTTATAAGTACCGTGGTCAAACTCATGGAAACGGCCACGCATCACGATTTCAACAGCAATCACATCGCTGGTATCATCGCGCTGGCAGGAGCCCGCAAAGCGCAACATTACGCCATCAGCTTTGGTCAGACCCCATTGCCGATAATGTTGAGCTTCCATACCTCCCAGAGTAAATTCAACGTCCAATGCACCTTCATCCAAGCCTAAGTCCACGGTTGCGCTACCGTTCATACCACCGCCACGATAGGTTTCCAGTTTACGACTCAGCTTAGGCAGAGTAATTTCTTCCACGATTCCCTGATAACTATTGCCATCATTAAACAAGTTCAGGAATTTAAGTTTGCGAGGTAATGCCATCTGTGTCCCCTTAGCCGTTTATGCTTTTCGCGAAATCCATCAGGTAACGATCTGTAATACGCTGGCGTAACATCATGTTTTCCAGTGGTGGTACAGGTGTATAGTCGTAATCGAGGGTCAATTTGCCCGCTTTCAAGGTGTCTTTATCATTGGCGTTTTCGTCATACCAACACTGACCGTCAATAATGTAACCCCCAGATTTCAGTTCGCGGAACTTAGCATTGATACCTTCGATAATGTCTCGTACTAGTGAAGGTGTCAGTGGTTTATCGATTGCCCACATATGTGCTTCCGCCATAGTGTCAGCTAATACTTGGGCAGTACGAGTGTAACTTTCGAACTGGAACAATGGATCATCAGCACAGGTACGGGAACCCCAGAAACGGAAGCCGTTCTTACGGATAAGTGTCGTGATACCATTTTGGTTTAGCAGGCCTGAATCTGTTGCTGGATCTTGAAGATCCCAGAAGACGTCTGCTGAAAGACCGGTCACACCATTGACACCGATGTTGGACAGTGTTTTGTGCCAACCTGTTTCTTCATCAATTTTTGCACGCAAACCCAATGCACGAGCAGTCGCGTAGGCGATAGTTTCTTTATTAGAAACCGTATCCCAACTCAGGAAATCAGGCCAAATCAACATCAGTTCTCGTTGACTGAAGTTTTTGCGATATTCGATAACTTCTGAGATAGTCTTACTGCCATAGGCACTGATATAAGCCATTGCTCTCAGTTTCTGCGCAATACTCGCCAACTCAACAGCAACAGCTTTTGTATCCAGCCCAGGGACTCCCAGAATACGAGGCTTCACACCTAATTGGCTTTGTGCTGCCAACAATGCCTGTATACCGGTTTTCTTACCTTCATTAGTTGTAGTACCAATGATGTTGCTGGTAGTTTGCTCTTCCGTTTCACCTTGTGCTACACGGACAACAACAGTAACGGGTTTAGACTGGTCTGAAATAGCTTTAAGTGCCTGAGGCAATGTACCGGTTTTACCAGCTTTGCCAATGGCGAGTGAAACATCAGTAATCAAGACCGGAGTGTTTAGTGGAAAAGTTTTTTCGTCTGCTTCAGGACCAGTACACACCATACCAACAATAGCGGTGCTAACTGTGGTGATGGTACGCGTGCCTTCGTTAATTTCCTGTACACGGACGCCGTGATGATAATCTTGTGCCATATTAGCGGTTCTCCTGTTAAGGTGTCCCGCTATGTTGAAGTATCCGAATTATTAAATCATTCGATGGGAAATGTGTGGGAGATGGTACAAATCAGGTTGCTTAATTTATTATTTTTTCTAATTATTCAACTACTCGTACTTTATAGAGAGTGGAAAAGGAAACCTCTATAAATCAATATCTGTTTCTTCTGTCGTGAACTTTTAGCTCTGTTCATTGATTATTTCTTCACAGATTTTCCCTACAAAAACAGATGATAATTTATACATATCAACGCATTTCTCTGTAAACCACAGTACTGGTCATTTATTGACACCCGAATATAGCCAATCTTCGCCATATGTAACCCTGCCTAATACCAATACGAGACTATTCTTTCGGAAATTTCACAGATTAGTGAGTTTTGAAAAATCTTGGTTTGGTGGAAACTGTGAATTTGGCTAAGGGAGCAGTGCCGAATAGCCGGAAAGTGAATGGCAAAGTTCTGACTGAGGATATCAATATTACGTCTCAGGATATCTTTAATGGACAAGCGGTTTATTTGGGTGATAAGGCAAATTTGGATAACTACAAAATACCAGGGGTTTATTATCAAGATTACAATGTTTATGCTCAAAATGGTGCTAACTATCCTGAACCACTTGCAGGTTCACTTGTCGTTCTGAAAAATAATGCTGTGACTCAACGTTATTTTGTTTATAACAGCAGCAGGATATATACGCGCAGCCAATATCATAATTTACCGTGGACACCTTGGGCCCAAGAATATAACACGCTCAATAAACCCACGGCGTCGGATATTCAGAGTGAACCGCGCTATACCACCACGATTGATCTTACGGGCCTAAATACTGAACGCTATTATCCGGTTTGGTGGAGCCTCCCACCTAATGTCGGAGCAAATTCTTGGTTAACTCTTCATAGGCCCTATCCATATGATGCAGAAAAAAAACCATTCGGTGAAGGTGTGACACATGTTGCTGGCCTGCTTGTACAAATAGAAGGGGGAGATGTACCGTGGGGAGGGGATGCCCGTTATCTTAATATTAAACGCATAAATCAAACCTATCGTAAAACAGTAAAAGCGATCCGTCACGCCATGATAAGTATTGCCAGACCCGTTGACGGTAAATATCCCCTTTATGGTGATGTGAAATCCGGTGATATTGTAGATTGTTACGTTTATAGTGGTTGTTACTTACGTGGTGGTTTAACCTATTTTGTGACCGGCAATTTCCAACCCATTCATTATTCACGTGAAGAAGGAGAGGCAGAAATATATAGATGGTCAAGTGCAGATCTTAAGCGTGAAATGAAGTGGATGGTGAAATCGTTAGCCATAAATGATCCATTATTAGGCGAAGAATATACTGATAATACAATACCTTATTCTCTGGAATATGACATACGTTATCAAAAGAAACCATAATGAGGACATATGATAATATTAAATAAACTAATAGATAAAAATGGCTATGAATATGTTAATGTGCCGGCTGAGCCCCATCAATTAATCTCAATGGGTTTCAGTGCTCAAGAGGCTCAAAAATTATATCAGCAAGCCATTATCGAACAGAAAAATAAATTCTATCATCGCCAAAAATATTATTTATTAGAACAAGCAACAATTAAAATGGCACCATTACAAGATGCCATTGATTTAAGCATTGCTACTGATAACGAAATAACAATGTTGATGGAGTGGAAAAAATATCGTGTCGCGTTAAATCGAATGGATACCACGGTAGAAGATATTGAATGGCCAGAGCAACCAGAATAAAACGAATCATTTTTATGGTGAAAATATTTCAATTTAATTAAATTTTAAATTGCCATATATAAATGGCCAGCCATGTTGAGTTGGCTATTTATATAATTTTAATTTCTATATTCTATATTCTATATTCTATATTCTATATTCTATATTCTATATTCTATATTCTATGTAATTATGAGTTTTTATTTCAAGAATTAAAAACTTTTTCTGAAAAAACTGTTAATGAATTTAATATAAAAAATTGTTTCAGAAATTATAAATACTTACAATTTAGTTTATAAGTTTTAAATCTACGGCCTTAAAAACAGGCCGTTATTATTTATTCTGGTTTTTCAGGCCAGTTAATATCTGGCACTAATGAAATGTCAATACGACTCAGTAATACTAAATACTTTTTCCAATCTAACAATAATAACTTTTCTTTTTCTGAGGCCAATTTAATATCTACAGCATGTTGTAATAATGTAACTGTTTCATTCGCTCGTCTTAATAGTGCTACCCGCTGCTGCTCTGCCTGTTTAATCTGGCTATCCTTTATAGCATATTTGTCAGTTACCCACTGTTTACCATCCCATTTATCAAAATAAGTGACAGGTTGTTTGAATGTCAGATATTCTGTTATTTCACCTATAGCAGTAATTTCATATTGTTCTAGGGTTTTCGTATTATAAGCTATTTTTCCTCGGTAATCAGGTACAATTTTCCAATAACTTTTATCTTCGCTGCGGCAAACAGCCATGTTATCAGAATCTGGAAGTTGTGGTGCATCTGGATAAGAATTGGCAGGAAGTCCCATTCCTTCCATTAAATATTCTGGTCTGGCACCAATAAATTCTCTGGAATAAGGCGCTGCATGGTAAATTGTCAACCAACCAGCCTTGGTTGCTAATCCATTATTTCCCAATATTGCGGTTTCTGGTTCTAGGGAATATTTTTGTTTCTGTGATGTCATTACGCTGCTCTCACTATGTAGTTAAATGCGATATTACGAGGACGTACTCTAAATGTAGATAATGAAACTGCACCAGTAGGATTTAATGGGGTCGAAAAATATTGGCCGCTCCCGAGTTCTGCTTCCTCAAAATCACTAGCCATAATTTCCGATGGATAATTACTTGAAAAACGATTAATAGGAGGAGATACCAGTAGTCCTATATTTTCAGAGGCTGCATGGGTGTAAAGATTCGGTAACTTTGTTGAATTCTGATGGGATAATATCTCCCTTCCTGAATCAATACTTCTCCCATTATCCCAACCTCGAATAAATTCACCACGTAGATCAGGGAGTGTGCCTGAGGGATACGCTTCCCCTAATTTAGGGTACATAGATTTATCAAACTGCTGACCACTACAAATAAGATAACCTGCTGGTGCAGTTGGCTTAGACCACGGTAATGGAATACCAACAAGAATATCATCCTCTGTTAATATCTTACGCTTCCCCCTGAAATTACCATTTTCATCGAAAGCATAAGTAGAAATGCTGAATGCTTCTGAATAACCTCCATACCCAAAAGAAAGCCCGCGAGCATGCTGAGGGCTATCAACGTTAGGATGAGCTATATGAATTGCTAATGCTCCTAGATTATCAATTCCATTAGGCCTTAAAAATCCCGAACGGCCCAAATGACGTGAATTAGGATCATCATAATAGTTTGCGGTTTTAGCTAATATATAACCTGATGTTTTTGTATCGGTATTTAACTGAATAAATCGACTGTCAGACTCTGATTTAGAATAATGTTCATTAGCTATTGCAACGTAGCCACTCTTTCGAGGGAGGTGAACAACATTTATATTTGAGGAGTCAGATTCACGATATCCTATTGCACAAAAAGAGCCTTCTTCATGAGAAGTAGTTTCTATGCAAACATATCGGCCATCTCCCTTTGTTAGTGACAAACTGGAATAATTTCCACCTGTTTTAATATTGTGATTGCCTGACGTGAATGATTCAGTTGAGTCCTTATGAAGAGCATTTTTCGCCAAATTCACAGTTTCCACCAAACCAAGGTTTTTAAAAACTCGCCAATCCGTGATAATTTCGACAATAATAGTCTCATATTGGTATTAGGCAGGGTTACATATGGCGAAGATTGGCTATATTCGGGTGTCAACAAATGACCAAAACAGTGATTTACAGCGAAACGCATTGATAAGTATAAATTGTGAGCAAATTTTTGAGGATAAAATTAGTGGAAAAACATCCAACAGACCAGGTTTAAAACGCGCTTTAAAACAACTTAAAAAAGATGACACTCTAGTTGTTTGGAAACTGGATCGATTGGGGCGTAGCGTAAAAAATATGGTAACTTTAATTTCTGATTTAAGTGAACGCGGTATTCATTTTCAAAGCTTGACTGATAGCATTGATACCAGCACTTCTATGGGGCGATTTTTCTTTCATGTTATGAGTGCACTGGCTGAAATGGAGAGAGAATTGATCGTTGAAAGAACAAATGCAGGATTAATAGCAGCTCGTGCCCAAGGAAGAATTGGTGGTAGACCAGTATCACTTTCATTCGTTGAACAACAACAAGCAGCAAGATTGCTGGCGAAAGGCCACACACGGAAACAGTTATCATTAATTTACAACATATCGTTATCTACAATATATAAATATTTTCCAGTAAATAAAACAAATTGTCGATCAAATTAGTATTTGCAGTGCGGCTAGTTAAATGTTTAATTTTGTATTCGTAATATCCAAGGCTAATTGGTTATTAATTTATGCAAAATATATCACGTTTCTTTTCTATACAAAAAACTTACGCCGCACTATACGATAAAGAAACAACGGAATAAGTTGACAATCAGCTATTGCTAGCAAAAGAATCTATTGTGTATGAAATCCACTGCATCTAGACGTTTTTGGGTAACGAATTGCCATCAGCATAGGATTTATACATCTAAGTAAATTAATTTATTTACAATTGAAAAATGTGTCAGTACCTGGAAATCATTAGGTAAACGCGACCAATAAAGTTGATTTCATTAATTGCACAGTCAAAAGTTACGTCGTTATCACAAACTCGGATCTTACTGACTGGGATTTTTGTAATTTTTTTAATGCTGTGCATGCCTTCAATATCAATTAACCATAAACCATCCTGAACATCAGGTTCTTCTATATCTAGCAAATACCAAGCGTTATTGTTATCTACAATAAGAGGCTTTTTTATTTCTCTGACAATAAGTTGATTATCTAAAATCACTGAGTCGTCATCGCTCAGCTTTCCACCAACCAATTTAACGCGTTGTATTTTCGGGGTAATAATGTTTTTTAAAGATTCCTTTTTCTTTTCTCCATCAGGGAACATTTCTCCTTGTCCTGTGCTTAGCCATAACAATGAAGCATTGGTTTCAAGGTTGCATTGAATAACCCAATCGGCTGGAAAGCTGTCCCTTAAATAACGGTTCGCCATTGTGCTTTTAGACACACCTAAATGGTCGCTCAATGCTTGACGTGATTTAAACCCATATGCACTAACAAGGCGTTCGATAGCTTGTTTTCCTCCACTATCTGCACCCATTTTTATCTCAGTTATGTTTTTTTTCATTGAAAGTACAGTTTGGTGAGTTTGCCGTCTCCACAAAGCCCTCTGATTAAGAGCTATAGTGATCCCAAATAAATTTATTAGATCCGATAGGGGATATTGCATCATGGGCATATAAATTTCAATCTATATACTTTGTGAAACTATGTCATCTAAATAAAGAGAAAAAATCTTCTAATCCATAAAATAAGAAAAACTTATTAATTACAATGGATTGTGATCGGAAAGAAACCTTTTTAACCATTAATTATTTCAATAAAAACAATAATTAATATATTAACACTATCAAATATAGTTCTCAAAAAAGATGAAAAACCACTTTAAATTTTTCTAATCAACGTGTACTGTTCTTATATACAGTTATGTTATGCGGAGGTAAGTTTGTCAGTGGACTTTCTTATGGAATCAGTAATAGCGCAACGTATTAATTTTATAGCCAGAATGGCAACGAGCTGTGAATGTAATCATGCTGAAGATAAAGAACTTGCTTTAGTTTGGATTGCTGAGTTGTCGACACCACTTGCAGAACAACTTATTAACCACCACGAAACGCTTGAAGAATAAATGCGGCAGATAAATGTGGGAATTCTGTATGATAAATAATCTAAAGTTTCTAAGTTGATAATGATTGCATTGGAAAATGAGCTGAGAAATAGACTTTGCCTATGAACTCAGCAAATTTTGGAAGATATGATTAATTATAAATTAGCCACTGAAAAGTGGCTTCTTGCTTCTCATTTGTACTGTTTCCTTAACAATATTGTTTCATTGGTTCTCTCCCACTATTCAGCGCACCATAACACTTTAACTTAACAATATTGACTAAATTAGAGGGGGTATACCTAATGAAAATAATTGCACAGCAGAATGATACTGTTGATGCTTTATGCTGGCGTCATTATGGTCGGACTCAAGGCATGACAGAACAGGTACTATTAGTTAACCCAGGCTTGGCCGAATATGGTGTAATTCTGCCACATGGTACAGAAGTTGAGATGCCGGAAATTATGACAGCTACAACGAAACCTATTTTGCAACTATGGGATTAAAGATATCCATACTAATTTGATGGTTTTAAACAGAATTATCACTCTATGTCAGGAAATTAAACTTATCTATTCTGGCTAGATAAATAAACAGTTGAACTGGAACGTTATACTTAATATATAGTCAAGCAGCGCAAAATTGAATTTTTTGAACTATTAGAGGCAAAATAGCACAGATTACATAAAGGCCTTTCTCGATTACGGGAAGGGCTTTTTAATTTATGTTGTTATATTTTCCCTTTTCAAGAAACTTGTTTTGTCTTTCTTACAATTCCTCTTTGATGTTGGTAGCTGTCTTTACTGGCATTCTTTCATTCATAAATCCACAACCACCAAATGGCATTTTTCCAAACATGGATACACAACTAACAGAACTTCTACGCTTATTGCGTAATCTGATCAGAACTGGTGTTGTTACCGAGGTAGATACCACCCGGGGAGTGTGCCGGATTGCAACAGGCAATCTCGAAACTGACTGGCGGCCTTGGTTGACAATGCGAGCAGGTAATTCCCGAACTTGGTGGGCTCCCAGCCGTGGTGAGCAAGTTTTGCTGTTATCTGTTGGCGGTGAATTGACCACCTCCTTTGTATTGCCAGCTATTTATTCTAATCAATTTCCGGAGCCATTGGCTGTTGCTGGCGAGACTGTTAATACTGCTTTTGCTGATCAATTTCCATCAGCGTTGCCTGCTTCTGCGGACGCTGTTCATATTGTCTTCCCTGATGGAGCGGTAATGGAGTATGAGCCAGCATTCAGTGCCTTAAAGGTAACAGGTATTAAGACAGCTGTAGTGCAGGCATCAAATTCCATAGCGCTTGAAGCAACAAATATCTCACTCAAGGCTCTCAACTCAATCAAACTGGAGGCAATCAACTCTATCGAACTGACTTCAGTCAACAAAATCGAGATGAAAACACTACAAGTTGAGATGCAAGCACTGGAGGTAAAAGCTAATGCAGCCAAAGGCATCACACTGCAAACACCAGAGTTTGCTGTAAAAGGAAAAACTAAGCTGGAAGGTGATGTTGAAAACACAGGCGGAAAACTCAGTTCTAACGGCGTAACCCTAAATTCGCATAAACACACTGGTGTTATGGCAGGCGGTGCGACAACAGGAGATCCAGTATAATGATGTACCTTGGAATGAATCGACAAACCGGTCGTAGCCTGACGGATCTGGATCATGTACGCCAGTCTGTCAGCGACATCTTACTAACCCCCGTTGGTAGCCGTTTGGAACGTCGTACTTATGGCTCTCTGCTACCCGAATTAATTGACTGGCCACAGAACGCGGCTCTACGCCTGCAAATTATGGCAGCCACCTATACAGCTATCAGCCGCTGGGAACCGAGGATTAATCTGACAGCTATCACCATAAATACCCAACAAGACGGCAAAATGACAGTAGATATATCTGGTCATTATCAGCTGTCCCCTGGGGGGTTTTCTCTATCTATCCCTGTGAGGTAAAACAATGCCGACCATTGATCTAAGCCAGTTGCCGCCACCTGATGTAGTTGAGCCACTGGATTATGAAAGCCTGTTGGCTGAACGTAAAGCCAAATTAATCTCTCTTTATCCTGAAGAGCAACGGGATGCTATTACTCGAACATTGGAATTGGAATCCGAACCTCTGGTTAAGTTACTTGAGGAAAACGCTTACCGGGAGTTGATATTGCGCCAGCGGGTTAATGAAGCCGCTCGTGCAGTAATGTTGGCCTATGCAACCAATAGAGATTTAGACCAGTTAGGAGCGAACTATAACGTTACCCGGGCAGTTATGGAGCCGGATAGTACCTTCCGTGATCGTATCCAAAGAGCCTTCGAAGGGCTGAGTGTTGCAGGGCCAATAGGCGCGTATGAATATCATGCTCTTAAGGTTAATGAAAGTATTCATGCTAATAAAAGCGAATACAAAGGTGAATATCAAACTGTTACAGATGTTTCCGTCGTCAGCCCATCACCAGCCAATGTGACGGTGACTGTTTTGTCGCGGAAATGGAAATGGGAGAAAGATAAAGAAGACGAAGAGGATAAAGAGCATAGCGGTGTAGCTTCACAAGAGTTACTGGATAAAGTGATTGCGGCACTTAATGACGAAAACGTCAGACCGGTTGCTGATCGGGTAAAAGTGCAGTCAGCCAACATAGTGGAATATCAAATTGATGCTGTGCTTTATCTCTATCCGACACCTGAATCTGAACCTATCCGTAAACTGGCTCAACAAAATATGGATAAGTACGTGCTAGATCAACATAAGTTGGGGAGAGATATTCGGTTATCTGCCATTTACGCTGCGCTGCATGTTGCAGGTGTGCAGCAGGTAGAACTGAGAACCCCGACGAAGGACATAATTCTGTGTAAAGATCAAGCTCCTTATTGTACTGGTGCAAAACTGGAAATAGGTAAAACACAAACTGCTGATTGTTCCAAACCAAATCCAAGTTTGATAGTGGGAGGTTCTGATGAATGACCGCCTGTTACCAACAGGTTCTACGGTTTTGGAGTTGGCTGCTGCTAAGGCATGTTCACAATTGCAAAATATTCCAGTACCGCTTCGCCAACTCTGGAATCCGGATACTTGCCCTGAAGAGTTATTACCCTATTTGGCGTGGGCGTGGTCGGTTGATCGCTGGGACGAAAAGTGGTCGGTAAGCACTAAGCGAGACGTGATAAAAAACTCTCTGTTTCTGCACAAACATAAGGGAACCATTGGTGCCGTCCGTCGCGCGGTAGAACCGCTTGGTTATCTCATTCAAATAAAGGAATGGTGGCTGAACAACGAAACACCGGGCACATTCCGGTTGGCGATAGGGGTACAGGAAAATGGGATCACCGAAGAAACTTTTTTAGAGCTGGAACGGCTAATTTCTGATGCCAAGCCTGTAAGTCGTCATCTGATAGGTTTATCAATCAACCTAGATGTTAAGGGCGAATTTTATTGCGCTGCAACGAGCTATAGTGGAGATGACCTCACCGTTTACCAATATCTCCCTGACGTCATCACAACTAGCGACAATGCTCCTTTAGGAGCTGCAATTCATTTGATCGAGACAGATACATTGAGGGTTTCACCATGAAATACTTTGCAATTTTAACCAACCTAGGCGCGGCGAAACTGGCGAACGCTGCTGCTTTGGGGACAAAAGTCGATATTACTCACATGGCTGTTGGTGACGGTGGCGGTAAATTACCAGATCCTGACGTCAATCAGACAAAATTAATTAATGAAAAGCGTCGTGCTGCAATTAATACATTAAGTGTCGACCCGGTAAACACAAACCAAATTATTGCCGAACAAATTATCCCTGAGGGTGAGGGTGGTTGGTGGATGCGTGAAATTGGTTTGTTTGACGGTGAAGGTAACTTGATTGCAGTAGCAAACTGCCCGGAAACCTATAAACCACAATTACAGGAAGGTTCGGGTAGAACACAAACTATCAGAATGATCTTGATTGTCAGCAATACGGATTCGGTAACGCTGAAAATCGATCCCTCTGTTGTTCTGGCGACTCGTGATTATGTAGATAGCTCTATCCAGAAACATGAAAAAAGCCGTAATCACCCAGATGCCACATTGACAGAGAAAGGTTTTACAAAACTTAATAGTGCCATTAACAGTAATGATGAAACTACAGCAGCAACACCCAAAGCGGTAAAAGCAGCTTATGATAATGCTAATAGTAAATTGGCAAAAAACCAAAATGGCGCGGATATCCTAGATAAAAATGCTTTTGTGAAAAACCTTGGTTTATTGGAAAAGCTAATTCCGATAGGTGTACCACTTCCTTGGCCGACGGCAACACTGCCGGATGGGTGGTTACAATGCAATGGTGCGGCCTTTGATAAAGCGAAATTTCCAGAATTAGCCAAGGCTTATCCTGGTGGTAATTTGCCCGATTTGCGTGGGGAATTTATTCGCGGTTGGGATGACAAACGTGGCGTTGATCCAGACCGTACATTATTGGTATGGCAAGAAGGGTCTTATTTACTACAGGAAACTCAACAAGCTGCTGATAATGTTGTTAACTTCTCAGTTAATGAGCGTACGAAATTACAATGGGATACTCCCCAAAATAAAGATATTCCATTAAGAGCTAGAGCTTCTGGAGGTTCAGCAACAACCTGGACTACCAATGCAGCTTATATAGGGGTATCAAGGCCACGTAACGTAGCCTTTAACTATATTGTAAGGGCAGCATAATGCTCATGTCTGTACTTGAAGAGATCCCGGTAGGAATACCACTGCCTTGGCCGACTGACATACCACCAAATGGGTGGGTGAAATGTAATGGGGCAATCTTTGATAAGTCTTTATATCCCAAATTAGCGGAAACTTATCCCAGTGGTAGATTACCTGATTTACGTGGTGAATTTATCCGGGGCTGGGATGATGGACGTGGGGTGGATGTCGGTCGATATCTCCTATCCTTTCAATTGGCAGATATTGCTCCACATAGTCACAGGATTGGACGGATGTGGTCCAACTCAAATGGTGGAACCGATAAGGTGGGTACACCAAGCTATATTCTCAATAGTGTCTATCAAAACGTTAACTATGGTATTGATCCTCGCGGACTAGGCATCGCTATAGGAATGGGAGCTGGTGGTTTCGGTTATATGGATAATGCGATTGCTGCTTCAACAGGAATAGAAACACGTCCACGAAACGTGGCATTTAATTACATTGTGAGGATTGCCTGATGAATAAGGCTGTACTGGATAAGAATAATATTGCTATCAGTACCGGAAGTATCGTTGTGTTTAATTACGATGCGATTACGCTGGAATATTTAAACAGTTCTGATGAGTATCTTCCCGTTGGTGTCGGTCTTCCTGCTAATTCCTGCACAGACTCACCACCTGAAACCCAAGAGGGATATACCGCCTGCCGTTCATCTGATTTAACCAGTTGGCAAATTGTACCAGATTATCGAGGAAAAATAGCTTACGACACTCAAACTGGGGAACAGAAGGAAATCATTAAACAGGGCGAATTACCAGAAACACTGACGTGCAAACAACCAAGCACTGATTTTGATAAGTGGGATGGTGAAAAATGGGTAACGGACATTGAAGCTCAAAAAGCCAATCAGATTAAACAGGCAGAACAACAACGAGTCACTCTTCGCCAACAGGCTGATGAAGCCATGACTTTATTACAATATGCTATTGAGACTGAGATGGCCTCAGACACAGAGAAAGCATTATTGCTTGCCTGGAAGAAGTATGTGGTATTACTGAGCCGTGTTGATACTTCAATGGCTTCAGATATTGAGTGGCCACAAATACCAGAATAATACAATTATCAAGACCGGGTGTTATTCTGTCCCCGGTCTTTTTTCAGTTATGATAGGCTATGTTGACCAGTCGATTTCCGATGCCTTTGAAGTATCAACCCGGTTAAGTATGGCTAGGTATTTTTTCCATTCCAGCAAGGTCTGATACATCAGGTAAGCACTCATTGATAGCCCTAAAAATCAGGATGGAAAAAGGCCTGCGGTTTGTAAACTGCGGGCCTATATTATTTATACCGGTTGTGCGGGCCACTCAATATCTGGTGCTATGGTGGGATTAATACGGTTTGCTTGCATTCGGTATTTTTTCCAAGCTTTGAGCCGTTCTATCTCTTCCAGAGTTACTTCATCTAGATCAACGGCATCCTGTAAGGGAGCAATAGTATTGCTGGCAAGGGCTAGCAATTCTTCTTTACGTCTCTCTGCTTGAGCAACTAACTCGCCCTTTGTGTAGTTACGCGGAACAATAGCGCCATTTATATATTGCCATTTGCCAGAAGTATCACAAGAATCAGGCAGATTACTTACCTCAGCCACACTCATTCCATCTGGGTTAAAAGCTGATACATCTCCTGATATAGAACGGATTATATTATTAAAATCATACATTACTTTAATTGTGTCAGGGTTAAAGCTTTTCTGGCATTCATACCAGTCTTGACCATCTTCTGACTTCAAATAAATGGCATTAAAATCTTCAATGATTTTTCTGGCTTGTTTTGAGTCAGGTGTATATTGGGAAAAATTTTTAATGTTTTGCATATATTCATCACCCTACTAAATATTGGATATATTCATCCATATGCCGTTAATCTTCTTCTGTATTGGTCTGCGGTTTACGGTGTCAACTAGCTCATTTCTGTTTCCATTTATTACAGCAGTAATGGCATACCCACTTGCGTTTGTATCTCCAGAACTTTCCTGTATTTGCGCGCTCTCTTTGGCCCCAAAACGAATATCTTGAATATAACGCGTGTCTGATTCTGATTTTGTATAAGCGCCAATAATCGTAGCGGTTGGTCTATATCCTTCATGATAAACTTGATATCCCCTAACTCGAAGATTATCGTGTCTAAGGCTCATCCATTCATTAGTTGGCCCTCCAGAGAGGACGTGCTGCCATTTGAAATATTCGTTACCATTATCTCCCGTTTTAAACCACATATAGGAGTCTGCATCACCATCTCCGGTGTTTTTAAAACCGATAGAGGCAAAGTCGGTGTTTCTGTTCCAACTCAGCATAGAATCAGTAGTAATAGTTATGTCGCCTGTTACATTGCCCCCGCTACGTTGCAACGCATCTGAGGCTTTAGTAACAGTTTCCACCAAACCAAGATTTTTCAAAACTCACTAATCTGTGAAATTTCCGAAAGGATAGTCTCGTATTGGTACTAAGCAGGGGATATATGGCGAAGATTGGCTATATTCGGGTGTCAATAAATGACCAGTACTGTGGTTTATGAAAAAATGTGTTTATAAGAGTAAATTATGAACTATTTGGGAGGATAAATTTGTAGTAAAAATAACTAATTGAAAGTTTAATTTTATACTATACAACAAGCATTTATGAGATTTCATTTTGCATTAAATATAAATTTTCTTTATCTCAGATTTAATTATACTAACTCCCTTCCCAAACAAAGTTTAGGTCAGTTATTTTCAAGATAATAAGAAATAAAATTAAATACAGATAGAAAACCCGCAGTTATAAGCTGCGAGTTCTGTCATTAGCCATTGGGCATCAACATTTCTTTTTCTTTCCTTGAACTGCCTTAAAACGCGGATTAGATTTACAAATAACATATAATCGACCACGACGGCTGACGATTTTACAATCCGGATGACGAGTTTTTGCTGTTTTAAGTGAACTTAACACCTGCATTTTTCCATGATCTCTCAATTTATTTATTACCAATAAAACGCCCGAATTTTTTCTGGAATCGCGCAGTGCTGCCTTCCTGAGATAAAGTTTTCTGCTTACCCGTATAGAAAGGGTGTGATTCCGATGACACATCAACAGTGACATATGGATACTCTTCCCCATTCAGGGTAATTGTTCGTTCCGTGCGAATCGTGGAGCCAATTGTAAAATAGGCATTAGCACTGGTATCGTGAAATACAACTACCCGATAGTTTGGATGGATATCTGGTTTCATAATTTCGCCAAATTGTAATAATATAACATTACAATAGCGTGATTTATTTTTATCGGCAAGAAAATAATGAGAAATTTTCTCAGTGCAAAAAAAAACCTCTGTATTTTTAATGTACAGAGGCTTTTTCAATTTCTTATTATAAAACGATTATTCTACAGTCACTGACTTAGCCAAGTTACGAGGCTGATCAACATCAGTTCCTTTGATCAGAGCAACATGATAGGAAAGCAGTTGCAGTGGTACTGTATAAAATATTGGTGCAATCAGCTCTTCAACATGCGGCAATGGAATAATCTTCATTCCTTCACTATCGGTAAAACCCGCGTCCTGATCAGCAAACACATATAGCAATCCACCACGGGCACGTACTTCTTCGATATTAGATTTCAGTTTTTCTAGCAGTTCATTGTTCGGAGCTACAATGATAACCGGCATATCCGCATCAATCAGTGCCAATGGGCCATGTTTTAATTCACCGGCAGCATAAGCCTCAGCATGGATATAAGAAATCTCTTTTAATTTCAGAGCACCTTCAACCGCAATCGGATATTGATCACCACGGCCAAGGAACAAAGCGTGGTGTTTGTCAGAAAAGTCTTCCGCCAGCACTTCAATAATTTTATCTTTCGATAACATGCCTTCGATACGGCTTGGCAGTGCATGTAACGCATGAACAATTTCTTGCTCCTGTTCTGCATCAACACCTTTCAAGCGTCCAAGGTAAGCCACCAGCATCAGTAATACTGTCAGCTGAGTTGTAAATGCCTTAGTTGAAGCAACACCAATTTCTGCACCAGCTTTGGTCATCAGAGCAAAATCAGATTCACGTACTAATGAAGAACCCGCTACGTTACAAACAGTTAACGATGTGAGATAGCCAAGTTCTTTAGATAAACGCAGTGCTGCTAATGTATCCGCAGTTTCACCCGATTGAGACAATGTGATCAGTAAGCTTCCTGAACGGCGTGCTGATTTGCGGTAACGGAATTCAGAAGCAATTTCCACATCACAAGGAATACCAGCCAATGCTTCAAACCAATAACGGGAAACCATACCTGCGTTATAGGATGTACCACAGGCAACAATCTGAATATGCTCTACTTGAGATAATAATTTAGCTGCATTAGGACCAAGTTCAGACAGATCTACTTGTCCATGACTCAAGCGCCTTTCCAAAGTGCTTTTAATTGCCATTGGCTGTTCATAGATCTCTTTTTGCATGTAATGACGGTAGACACCTTTGTCACCAGCATCGTACTGAATATTGGATTCAATCTGTTCCCGTTCAACCGGTTTGCCCTGAGCATTAAAAATACGCACAGTACGACGAGTTATTTCAGCAATATCCCCCTCCTCAAGGAAGATAAAACGACGAGTAACAGGCAGTAGCGCCAACTGATCAGACGCCAGAAAGTTTTCTCCAACGCCCAAGCCTATAACCAAAGGACTACCCGATCTTGCAGCAATTATTGTTCCAGGATCACGGCTATCCATGATGACTGCACCATAAGCACCACGCAACCGAGGAATAACTCGTTGAATAGCTTCCAACAAAGTACCACCTTGTTTTTGCTCCCAATGAACAAGGTGGGCAATAACTTCTGTATCAGTATCCGAGATAAATTGATAACCGAGTGCAATTAATTGAACGCGTAATTCTTCATAGTTTTCAATAATACCGTTGTGAACAACAGCAATATAATCAGATATATGCGGGTGAGCATTTTTCTCGTTTGGTTCGCCGTGTGTAGCCCAACGGGTATGGGCAATACCTGTCCCACCAAGGACTGGCTGCTTATCAACCTCATCAGCAAGTACTTGTACCTTACCGACTTCACGCAGGCGAAACATATTTTTTTCGTTATCAACAACCGCCAAACCAGCGGAGTCATAACCTCGGTATTCCAAACGACGAAGTCCTTCAATCAGGATTTCTGCAATATCTCGTTGTGCTACTGCACCAACAATTCCACACATCAGTTTTATTCCTAAAAATAGGGCTGATGAAAGCCCTTTATATGTCAAGAGCCTGATTGTTTTCCGGTTTTTCCGGTCCCCGAGCCTGTAGAGTGGGGATTATTATTTTATTTTTTTTCCTTCACAGGGCGTTTCCACCCTTGAATATGTGTTTGTTTAGTTCTGCTTACTACCAGTTCATTTTCAGCGATGTTTTTTGTCACTGTTGTCCCCGCTCCGATTGTAGCACCTTTAGCAACAGTCACTGGAGCAACAAGCTGAGTATCAGAACCAACAAAAACATTGTCACCAATAATGGTCTTAAATTTATTTGCGCCGTCGTAGTTACAGGTAATAGTACCTGCACCAATATTTACATCACGACCAATGTCTGCGTCACCAAGATAAGTCAAATGTCCAGCTTTAGAACCTTTACCCAAATAAGATTTCTTCATCTCAACGAAATTCCCTACATGGGCTTTTTCAGCGAGTTTAGAACCAGGACGCAAACGAGCAAAAGGCCCAACAGTACAACCCGTTTCCATTTCAGAATCTTCAACAATTGTATAAGGGCTAATAATAGAATCATTACCAATAATGCAATTCTTCAACACACAACCGGTACCAATCTGTACGTTATTACCAAGGGTTACATTACCCTCAATAATGACATTAGTATCAATAACCACATCACGGCCATGAATTAGTGTGCCACGTAAATCAAAACGGGCAGGATCCAACAACATAACACCCGATAGTAATAATTGTTCCGCTTGCTCAGATTGATAAATGCGTTCAAGAGCGGACAGTTGAAGGCGGTTATTTACACCTTCCATTTCACTCAAGCGAGTTGGGTGCACCGCTTCAATTTTTCTACCTTCTTTATAAGCTAACGCAATCACATCAGTAAGGTAATATTCACCCTGAACATTGTTGTTATCCAATTGGGACAACCAACGTTTTAAATCACTACCATTAGCAACCAGAATACCTGTATTTATTTCATTGATTTTACGTTGTTCTTCAGTCGCGTCTTTTTGCTCAATGATGCCCGTTACTTCTCCATTTTCACGAACAATACGACCATAACCTGTTGGATTATCCAAAATTGCCGTTAATAAACCTATACCACCGTCAGGTTTAACCGCTAGCAGGCGTTCAAGGGTATCTGTACCAATAAGAGGCACGTCACCATACAGTATCAAAATATCTTCATCATCAGCGAAATGTGGTGCTGCCTGCTGCATTGCATGGCCAGTCCCTAACTGCTCTGCTTGTAATACCCAATTTAGTGTTTGATCAGAAAGGGTTTGTTTCATCAGGTCACCACCATGTCCATAAACCAGATGAACATTTTTAGCCCCTAATGCCATTGCAGTATCAATCACATGCTGAACCATAGGTTTACCGGCCAGCAAATGCAGAACTTTAGGGAGATCAGAGTACATGCGGGTTCCTTTACCCGCGGCAAGGATCACAACACTTTTTGCACTGTTAGACATAAGAAACCCGATAACTCCAATTTAAGAGAGAAAAGTAAACCTGCTTATAAGATAAATTACTACATATTTCGCAATACAAAAAAGCCAGTTAGCTCGCACCAACTGGCTTTTTTATTTAACTACCTGTATTACATCGCTTTTTTTGTTAACTCGATTACACGAAGTTTCGCAATCGCTTTAGACAATTCAGCTGATGCCTGAGCATAGTCAACATCACCGTGAGAATTACGGATGTGTTCTTCAGCTTTACGTTTAGATTCCAACGCTTTAGCTTCATCCAAATCTTTACCACGGATAGCAGTGTCAGCCAGTACGATAACGCCGCTCGGTTGTACCTCAAGGATACCCCCAGAAAGGTAAATGACCTCTTCTTCACCGAACTGCTTAACAATACGTACCATGCCAGGTTTTATGGCAGTCAGTAGCGGAGCATGTCCTGGGTAAATGCCCAGTTCACCTTCACTACCTGTCACCTGAATTTTCTGTACCAAACCTTCAAACATCCGGCTTTCAGCACTGACAACATTCAGATGGTAAGTCATTGCAGCCATGTCAACCTCCGGTCAGCCGTATTAAAGTTTCTTCGCTTTTTCCACAGCTTCTTCGATGGTACCTACCATGTAGAATGCCTGTTCTGGTAGGTGGTCATAGTCGCCGTCTAAGATACCTTTAAAGCCACGGATAGTATCTTTCAGGGAAACGAACTTACCTGGTGAACCAGTAAAAACTTCTGCAACGAAGAACGGCTGAGACAGGAAGCGCTGGATCTTACGAGCACGCGCAACTACCAGCTTATCGCCTTCTGACAGTTCATCCATACCCAGAATAGCGATAATATCTTTCAGCTCCTGATAACGTTGCAGGATAGACTGAACGCCACGAGCAACATTATAGTGTTCTTGACCAACAACCAATGGATCAAGCTGACGGCTGGTAGAATCCAACGGATCAACCGCAGGGTAAATACCCAAAGAAGCGATCTGACGGCTCAGAACTACAGTTGCGTCTAAGTGCGCGAAAGTCGTCGCCGGAGATGGGTCAGTTAAGTCATCCGCTGGTACATAAACAGCCTGTACGGAAGTAATAGAGCCGGTTTTGGTAGAAGTAATACGTTCTTGCAGAACACCCATTTCTTCCGCCAGAGTTGGCTGATAACCTACCGCAGATGGCATACGACCAAGCAGTGCGGATACTTCAGTACCTGCCAAGGTATAACGATAGATGTTATCAACAAATAGCAGAACATCGCGGCCTTCATCACGGAACTTCTCAGCCATTGTCAGACCAGTCAACGCAACACGTAGACGGTTTCCTGGTGGCTCGTTCATCTGACCATATACCAGAGATACTTTATCCAGTACGTTAGAGTCTGTCATTTCGTGGTAGAAGTCGTTACCTTCACGAGTACGTTCACCTACACCGGCGAATACAGAGTAACCCGAATGCTCAATCGCAATGTTACGGATCAACTCCATCATGTTTACGGTTTTACCTACGCCCGCACCACCAAACAGACCAACTTTACCCCCCTTCGCGAATGGGCAAATCAGGTCCATTACCTTAATACCGGTTTCCAATAATTCTTGAGAGTTAGATAACTCTTCATAGCTTGGAGCCGGACGATGAATAGCCCAACGCTCTTCTTCACCGATATCGCCTTTCATGTCGATTGGTTCACCCAATACGTTCATGATACGGCCCAATGTCGCTTTACCAACCGGAACTTCAATTGGGTGGCCTAAATCAGTGATACTTAAACCACGGCTTAAACCATCAGAAGTACCCATTGCAATACAACGAACAACGCCGCCGCCCAACTGCTGCTGAACTTCCAGCACCAGCTTAGCTTCGCCGTTTTGAACCTCAAGAGCATCGTATACTTTTGGTACGGTATCTTGAGGGAATTCGACGTCCACCACGGCGCCGATTACCTGGATAATCTTTCCAGTAGCCATCTTGAATCCTCTACGTAATTCATAAACCTAGCTGTTAAACCGCGGAAGCACCCGAGACAATCTCGGTCAGCTCCTGAGTTATGCTGGCCTGACGAGCTTTGTTATAAACCAACTGCAACTCTTTGATCAGGCTACCACCATTATCAGTTGCGGCTTTCATCGCCACCATTCGTGCGGCCTGTTCACTAGCCAGGTTTTCAACGACGCCCTGATAAACCTGCGATTCTACATAACGACGCAGCAGTATATCTAGCAACGCCTTAGGATCAGGTTCGTATAAATAATCCCAGGATTTCTTCTTCAGTGTTTCATCATCTCCGGCAGGCAGAGGTAATAACTGAGTAATAGTCGGTTCCTGGGACATTGTATTGATGAACTTGTTTGTCACCACATACAATTTATCCAGACGTCCCTCATCGTATGCCCGCAGCATGATATTCACTGGCCCGATCAATTCAGACAGTGAAGGGTTATCTCCCATGCCTGTTACCTGAGCAACAACGTTGCCCCCAACAGAAGCAAAGAAAGAGGTAGCCTTAGAGCCAATAAGCGCCAGATCACACTGGACACCTTTATCAGACCAGTCTTTCATTTCTGAAAGCAGTTTTTTGAACAGATTAGTATTCAAACCACCGCACAAGCCACGATCGGTAGAAACAACCAGATACCCGACACGTTTGGTTTCACGCTCTTCAAGGTATGGATGTTTATATTCCAGATTACCTAACGCAAGGTGACCAATCACGCTGCGTATGGTTTCTGCATAAGGACGACTGGCCGCCATGCGATCCTGCGTTTTACGCATTTTGGACGCAGCAACCATCTCCATCGCTTTAGTGATTTTTTGCGTGTTTTGCACGCTGGCGATCTTGGTACGTATCTCTTTTGCGCCGGCCATTCCTGATTCTCCTCATTAACCAGACGGCCCATGTTTAATTAAACCGGGCCGAATAGTGTTACCAGGACTGAGTTGCCTTGAAGGAATCCAGCAGAGCTTTCAGCTTTGCTTCGATCTCTTCGTTGTAACCACCAGACTGGTCAATCTCTTTTAGAAGATCAACATGTTCACGGTTGGCATATGCAAGCAACGCAGATTCGAAATCAATAACCTTAGCAATTTCGATATCTTCCAGATAACCACGTTCCGCAGAAAACAGAGACAATGACTGCTGTGCAACAGACATTGGCGCATACTGTTTCTGTTTCAGCAATTCAGTTACTTTTTGACCATGATCCAACTGTTTACGGGTTGCATCATCAAGGTCAGAAGCAAACTGAGAAAACGCTGCCAGTTCGCGATATTGAGCCAGAGCAGTACGAATGCCCCCAGACAATTTCTTAACGATTTTAGTCTGAGCAGCGCCACCTACACGGGATACGGAAATCCCTGGGTTAACTGCTGGACGAATCCCCGCATTGAACAAACTAGATTCCAAGAAAATCTGACCATCAGTAATTGAAATAACGTTTGTTGGTACGAATGCTGATACATCACCTGCCTGAGTTTCAATGATAGGCAGGGCCGTCAGAGAACCGGTTTTACCTTTCACTTCACCATTGGTGAATTTTTCCACATATTCAGCGTTAACACGTGCAGCACGTTCCAGCAAACGAGAGTGCAGATAGAAAACGTCACCTGGGAATGCTTCACGTCCTGGCGGACGACGGAGCAACAGAGAAATTTGACGATAAGCTACAGCCTGCTTAGACAAATCATCGTAAACAATCAGCGCATCTTCACCGCGGTCACGGAAGTATTCGCCCATTGCACAACCCGAATATGGTGCCAGGTATTGTAATGCCGCAGATTCTGAAGCAGTCGCAACAACCACAATAGTATTAGCAAGAGCACCATGCTCCTCTAATTTACGAACAACGTTCGCAATAGTAGAAGCTTTCTGACCAACTGCGACATAGACACATTTTATGCCTGAGTCACGTTGGTTAATGATTGCGTCAATAGCCAGTGCTGTTTTACCCGTCTGACGGTCACCGATAACCAGTTCACGTTGACCACGACCGATAGGGATCATAGCGTCAACGGATTTATAACCAGTTTGTACCGGCTGATCAACAGATTGACGGTCGATAACACCTGGAGCAATCATTTCAACAGCAGAGAAACCATCATGCTCAACAGGGCCTTTACCATCAATGGGCTCACCCAGCGTGTTTACTACACGACCAAGCAGACCACGACCAACAGGTACTTCAAGAATACGACCAGTACATTTGACCTTCATACCTTCTGCTAAGTCAGCATACGGGCCCATTACAACCGCACCTACGGAGTCACGCTCCAAGTTCAATGCGATTGCATAACGATTGCCAGGCAGTGCGATCATCTCACCCTGCATAACTTCGGCTAAACCGTGAATACGAATGATACCGTCGTTAACGGATACAATCGTACCTTCATTGTGAGCTTCACTCACTACATTGAACTGAGCAATGCGCTGCTTGATCAGTTCGCTGATTTCGGTGGAATTCAGTTGCATATGCTCCAGTCCCCTTAAGACTGCAAGACGTCTGTTAAGCGATCTAAACGGCCACGAATACTGCCATCGATCACCAAATCACCTGCGCGGACAACCACACCAGCAATAACAGACTTATCAATTTTGCAATTCAGCTTAACTTTGCGTGACAGACGTTTTTCCATCGCTACAGAAATTTTAGCCAGCTGTTGTTCTCTCAGTTCGGTGGCAGAAATCACTTCAACATCAACGGTTGATTCAAGTGATGCACGCAATTGAATAAATTGCTGCAAAACTTCCGGCAACGCCAGTAAGCGACCGTTTTCTGCCATAACACGAATAAAGTTCTGAGCATGTTCATCGACCTGTTCACCGCAAATTGCGATAAAGGTATTAGCTAATGTTTCCGATGCCAATGAACCGGAAAGCAGCTCACCAACTTGCTCATTACGAGTCACTTCAGCTATGAACGCTAGCATATTCTGCCATTGTTCAAGCGATTGTTTTTCCACAGCAAAGTCAAAAGCTGCTTTGGCGTAGGGGCGAGCTACAGTAGCGAATTCAGACATGCCCCTCCCTCCTTACAGTTCAGCGACCAGTTTATCAACGATGTCGCTATTAGCAGCTTCATCCACGGAACGTTCGATGATTTTCTCGGCACCTGCGATAGCCAACATAGCGACCTGCTTACGCAACTCTTCCCGAGCACGCTTACGCTCGGCATCAATTTCTGCCTGAGCTTGCGTTACGATTCTGTTACGTTCCTGCTCAGCTTCCGCTTTTGCATCATCAAGGATCTGGGCTTTTTGTTTATTAGCCTGTTCAATGATGACCTGAGCTTCCACTTTCGCTTTCTTCATTTGGTCGGTCGCATTGGCTTGCGCTAAGTCCAGGTCCTTTTTGGCACGTTCCGCAGAAGATAAACCGTCAGCAATTTCTTTTTGACGTTTTTCTATGGCCGCCATGATCGGTGGCCATACGAACTTCATACAGAACATAACAAACAAGACAAACGCAATGGCCTGGCCGAGGATTGTTGCATTAATATTCACAGCACAATACCTCTTTTAAAATTAATGAGTTGACGTAGTTTCAGATTATTTCTACAAACTACGCGACAGCAAACATTACGTACAAGCCAAGGCCCACAGCAATCATAGGGATGGCGTCAACCAGACCCATAACGATAAAGAACTGTGTACGCAGCAGAGGGATTAAATCCGGCTGACGAGCAGCGCCTTCCAAAAATTTACCTCCGAGGATGCCGATACCGATCGCAGCACCGATTGCCGCTAGGCCCATCATTACAGCGGCAGCCATGTACAGCAGATCCATATTCAGGTTTTCCATGACAGTCTCCAGTTTGTTTCAGTTAAAACACAGTTAGTTATTGTGGTAAAAAATTAATGTTCTTCAGATGCCATCGACAGATAAACAATCGTCAGAACCATGAAAATAAAGGCTTGTAACGTAATAATCAGTATGTGGAAAATAGCCCAAGGCAGGCTGAGTAACCACTGCGACCACCACGGTAACAGACCAGCTATAAGAATAAAGATCAATTCACCCGCATACATGTTACCAAACAGTCGCAGACCGAGTGATACCGGTTTTGAAAGCAGGCTAACGCCTTCCAGAATTAAGTTAATTGGAATAAACAGTGGATGATTAAAAGGCTGTAAAGTCAGCTCTTTTGTAAAACCACCAATCCCTTTCATCTTAATGCTGTAGTAGAGGATGAGGACAAAGACACCAATAGCCATCGATAAGGTAATACTGACATCTGCTGTTGGCACGACACGCAGAGCAGGTAAACCAAAGAAATGTTCACCGATATAAGGAAGAAAATCGATTGGCAATAAGTCCATCACGTTCATTAATAACACCCAAACGAACACTGTTAGCGCCAAAGGGGCAATAACTTTGCTCTTGCCGTGATACATATCACGAACGCTGTTATCAACAAAACCCATGATCAATTCTATAGCAGTCTGAAGTTTGCCCGGTACGCCACTGGTGGCATTAACCGCAACCTTTCTGAATACATACAGAAATAAAATCCCTAATACGACTGAGAAAAAAAGCGAGTCAATGTTCAACGTCCAGAACGTTGCAGAACCACCAGAGTTGGGATCGACCAACTCAAAGGTACGTAGGTCCAACTGAAGGTTATTCAGGTGGTGGCCTATGTAGTCCCTTGCAGTTGAAACTTCTCCTGATGCAGACATGATGCCTCTTACCCTTTTATTGTTGAAAACCTAACCGTTTATCACAGCAGGTGCGATGATTTGCACAATCAGCACCGCTAAATAAACTAAACCTAGTGGTGCAAACGCCGCTTTAAACACGCCTAAAGCAACAACCAGCACAGCTATTGTAATAATAACTTTCAACCCTTCGCCAACAGCGAAAGACCATGCAATACGTACCGGAACCTCTTCTTCTTTTGCTTTTTGAAAACTGGCAAACAGCATGAATATGGCATTAGGTAACCAACATGCTAACCCACCAACAAAAGCAGAAGCGCCCCATTCTATACTTTTGGTACAAAAAGCCACACTGAGAATAACAAAAGTCATTAACTGCAAAAAAAGCAGCTTCAGTGCAATTTTACCGCTGTAAAGGGATACAGACATGACTTTTGTTTTCTCCCCTTGCACGCCTTGCATATCAGGTTTTGCTAAATGTTGTATAAAACTGCCTTTGCTTAAGAGTGTCAAGTGACAAAAACGTGCAAATTATACGGGCCACCAAAATGAATTCAATCCATAAGTAGCGAAAAGGTGAACAATTATTTAAATTTTTTTATTTTAGCGCCAGATTGCAAGCTAATGATTGTACTGATTTCTTGTTTTTAATAATTTCATACATTTCGGACTTAAATGTGATTTAAATCACATAATTTTTTCATTTGTTAATTATATTTAACATTCATAGTAAATGAAAATAAAATACATTAATAATAAAATCAATTGGTTAATTTAATTCCATACAAAAGAGTGATTATATTATTGACTTAAATTCCCAAGCTAATTTTTAGCTAGTTTAAAAAAGTGGATCTGATGAAAAAATGCTTTATCTGATTTTTAAAGGTTCAACTATCTTAATATCAAGATAACGTTATTTTTATGTAATAACTCGGTAAATTAAAGCTGAAACGATGCAAACCATAATTAACGATGCTGACTACAGTATAATTGTGCTCAACATCACTAATTATTTATAACTTTATTGACAAATAACAAAATTAGTTTGATTTAAGGATAACCAAATGACGTTGCCCTTCCAGTTCAGGAACATTTAATTTAATAACCGAATCGACAGAAATTCCAAAAGGCAAGATAGTCAGTTCCTCTTCTGGAAGCACACCTTTAAGTGCATAGAAACGCCCATGAATAGGCTCAGGCAAATGACTGCACCAAGAGACCATATCTTGTAACGAAGCAAAAGCACGGCTTATTACGCCATCAAAAAGTGGTTCAGAAGAATACGCTTCAACCCTACTTTGTACTGGTTCGATATTTACCAAATCAAGTTCATGCTGAACCTGACGCAAAAATCTCACTCTTTTGCCTAAACTATCCAGCAATGTGAAATGAGAATCTGGGCGAACAATAGCTAACGGAATACCTGGCAACCCCGGACCCGTGCCCACATCAATAAAACGATGACCTTGCAGATAAGGGCTGACAACAATGCTGTCCATGATATGACGCACCAGCATTTGTTCTGGCTCACGTACTGATGTGAGATTGTAAGCCTTATTCCACTTATTGAGCATATCAACATAGGCTACAAGCTGCTGTTTTTGCTGTAGTGACAGTTCTATTCCTGCTTTGGTCAGCAACAATTCTAGTTTGTTAAGCATAATCAAGATCCTCTCAGGCACTGCGGCGCAATAATCCTTGTTTTTTCAACCACACAAGTAAAATTGAAATTGCCGCAGGTGTTACCCCTGAAATACGTGAAGCCTGACCAATTGAACTCGGTTTATGATCATTGAGTTTAGCGACAACTTCATTGGAAAGACCACTGATTTGGCGGTAGTCGAGATCGACCGGTAATGATGTGTTTTCATTACGTAGCTGCTTTTCGATTTCTTCCTGCTGACGGGCAATATATCCCTCGTATTTGACCTGAATTTCAACTTGATCAGCGGCTTGTGACTCTTTAAGGCTTGGAGAAAACAGGGGCAATGAGGTCAAAAGTTCATAATTCATTTCAGGACGACGTAGTAGATCTTCACCATTAGCCTCTTTCGATAATGGCATTTTCAATATATTGTTAATGTCATCAAGATTATTTGAATTAGGGTGAATCCAAATATTACGTAAACGCTGACGTTCTTGTTCAACCATTTCCACTTTACGGCAATAATGTTCCCAACGTGAATCATCTACCAATCCTAATTCACGGCCTTTTTCTGTTAAACGCAGGTCTGCATTATCTTCACGTAGCATCAAGCGATATTCGGCTCGAGAAGTAAACATGCGGTATGGTTCTTTAGTCCCTAGAGTACATAAATCGTCAACTAAAACGCCAATATAAGCTTGATCACGGCGAGGGAACCAATTTTCTTCTTCTGAAGCGTAGCGAGCTGCATTAAGGCCTGCCAAGAGTCCTTGAGCAGCCGCTTCTTCATAACCCGTCGTGCCGTTGATTTGTCCAGCGAAGAATAAACCGTGGATAAATTTACTTTCTAATGTTTGTTTTAGATCTCGTGGATCGAAGAAATCGTATTCTATTGCATAACCAGGACGAATAATTCGAGCATTTTCCATTCCTTTCATGGAGTGAACAATTTGCATCTGTACGTCAAATGGTAAGCTGGTAGAAATACCATTTGGATAGATTTCATTACTAGTCAATCCTTCAGGTTCAAGGAAGATCTGGTGAGCATCACGATCCGCAAAACGCATGACCTTATCTTCGATTGAAGGGCAGTAGCGAGGACCGATCCCTTCAATGATCCCCGTATACATTGGGCTACGATCCAAATTATTGCGGATCACATCGTGGGTTTTTTCATTCGTATGGGTGATGTAACACGGTATTTGTTGTGGATGTTGTTTCACATTTCCAAGGAAAGAGAATACTGGCGTTGGATTATCACCTAGCTGTTGTGTTAACTGACTAAAATCGATAGTTCTGGCATCAATACGTGGTGGTGTTCCTGTTTTTAATCTGTTTACACGTAAAGGCAACTCACGTAAGCGCTGTGCCAACGAAATGGCTGGGGGATCACCAGCTCTTCCACCACTATAATTTTCCAAACCAATGTGGATCTTACCGTCAAGAAATGTTCCTACAGTCAAAACAACAGCTTTAGCTCTGAACTTAAGGCCCATGCGTGTTACTGCGCCAGTAACGGTGTCATTTTCAACAATGAGATCTTCTACAGGTTGTTGGAAGATCATTAGATTAGGTTGGTTTTCCAATGCCATGCGTACAGCTTGACGATAGAGAACCCTATCTGCTTGGGCACGTGTTGCACGAACTGCGGGCCCTTTGCTGGCATTTAAAGTTCTAAATTGGATACCAGCTTGATCAGTCGCTTTAGCCATTAAGCCACCAAGCGCATCAATTTCTTTAACCAGATGCCCTTTACCGATTCCACCAATGGCTGGGTTACATGACATTTGGCCCAAAGTGTCAATATTGTGGGTCAGCAATAGGGTTTGACGACCCATACGAGCGGCTGCCATAGCCGCTTCGGTACCGGCGTGACCACCACCGATAATGATGACGTCAAATTGTTCTGGATAAAACATGGTGATGAACCTTCAGTTATAAAAATGCTCAGTGTTGCATTAATGGAGGAGAATTCTACTCAAGTTTCGGTGATAGACCAAGTGGGTGAGATCACCGGTAATTAAAAGAAGATCTTTTTTATTTAAAGATCTATTTATTAGATCTTTTATTAGGATCATGATCTTTTGTGGATAAGTTATTTTTCCTTAGAAAGATCATAAAGCTGTAAAGGATCATTTGTTGTGAATGATCCGTGATCCCACAAGGTATAAACTGGGATCTAAATCGGTAGTTATTCACAAGGTGATCATTGTCATAGAGTTATACTATGGATAACTACGGGTTAACCCCGGCTTTTTAGATAAGTTATCCACAATCGTTTGCTGTTTTTTTGTTCTTATTAGAGTGCGTTTGCCCAATTTTTAACCCACTCTCCTGCTGGATCTTCGGGGATCTCATGTTGTTGAATATCAATTTCCAGACGATCACCGAGACGTTTAGCACCATTTTCTATCAATAGTTGGTCAAATGATTTTATTGCACCGCAAAAAGTGTCGTATTCGGAACTACCAAGGCCAACAGCGCCAAACGTTACCTTGCTGAGATCAGGTTTTTGGTCAGAAATTTCTGCGGCTAATGGTTGTATATTTTCTGGCAATTCTCCTGCGCCATGTGTGGATGTGACGATTAGCCAGATTCCTTCCTGAGGAAGCTCATTTAAGGAGGGGCCATGTAGAATTTCAGTGGAGAAACCAACATCTTCTAGAATTTCAGCCATATGTTCAGCTACGTATTCAGCATTGCCCATCGTGCTGCCGCTGATTAAGGTAATCGTGGCCATAGTGATCCCAACAGATTTCAAGAGCCGCTATTGTACGCTGTGAATCTGTTGGGATCTACCTGTGGATAATGTGGTTATAACAAATTTTATTTTATGGCTTGATTGTTCGCATGATCGGGTTTTGTAAGGAGATTAGGGTTTCTGTTGATTGAATTTCATCGATAGTCTGTATTTTGTTGATAAGTACATCTTGAAGGGATTCAATTGAACGGCACATAACTTTAATAAAGATACTGTAGTGGCCTGTTGTGTAGTAAACCTCAACCACTTCATCCAGGTTGTCTAGTTTTTTCAGAGCTGATGGGTAATCTTTAGCACTCTTAAGAATAATGCCAATAAAGCAACACACATCATAACCAAGTTGTTTCGTGCTGATATCGACTCTGGTACCGGTAATGATTCCTGCTTGCTTCATTTTTTCCACGCGAACGTGAATTGTTCCCGGACTGACAGAAAATTTCTTTGCTAGTTCAGCATAAGGTGTACGTGCGTTGTCCATTAAAGCGTGAAGTATGTCACGGTCTAGATTGTCGATCTGATAAATTTCTGCCATTTTCAGCCCCTTTTTTTAAGGAATTTTCATTTTTTTAATCTTAAAAATGCATTTTATGAATCATAAAGTCTATTTTTATTAAAGTATATTGAATTTATACCTCATTTTATTGCTTAATGTTTCCAACAGGACATCAGGGCCACCTAAAAAATTAGAGAATAACATTATGAAAAAGTCGTTTATTGAAAAGCAGCAACAAATCAGTTTCGTGAAATCCTTCTTTTCCCGTCTGCTGGAAAGCAAACTGGGTCTGATTGAAGTACAGGGGCCAATCCTAAGTTGTTTGGGAGATGGTATTCAGGACAACTTGTCCGGCCATGAAAAAGCTGTTCAGGTGAAAGTAAAAACTTTACCGGATTCAACTTTCGAAGTAGTGCATTCGTTGGCTAAATGGAAACGTAAGACACTGGGTCGTTTTGGCTTTCAGCCTGAACAAGGGCTTTACACTCACATGAAAGCATTGCGTCCAGATGAGGATCGCTTAACACCAATTCACTCTGTTTATGTTGATCAATGGGATTGGGAAAAAGTGATGGGAGATGGGCAACGCTCACTTGCTTATCTTAAACAGACAGTAGGTAAAATTTACGAAGCAATAAAAGAAACAGAAAAAGCTGTCAGCAAAGAGTTTGGTCTGGCACCGTTCCTGCCAGATCAAATTCACTTTGTTCATAGCGAAACGCTTCTGAGCCGTTATCCGGATCTGGATGCAAAAGGCCGTGAACGTGCTATTGCTAAAGAATTGGGTGCTGTTTTCCTCATTGGTATTGGTGCGAAATTATCTGATGGTCAATCTCATGATGTGCGTGCGCCTGATTATGATGACTGGACGACACCAAACAGCGATGGTTTTGTTGGTCTAAATGGCGACATCATTGTTTGGAACCCTGTTTTGGAGGATGCGTTTGAGATCTCTTCTATGGGTATCCGTGTTGATGCAGAAGCGTTGGAACGTCAGTTAGCACTGACGAGTGATGAAGAGCGTTTACAATATGATTGGCATCAGGCGTTACTCAAAGGCGACATGCCGCAGTCAATTGGTGGCGGTATTGGTCAATCCCGTTTAGTGATGTTACTGCTGCAAATGAAGCACATTGGTCAAGTTCAGTGCAGTATCTGGTCACCTGAAGTACGCGAAACTGTAGAAGATATGCTTTGATTCAAGTTAGTGACGCCATTTTCGCAGTAAACGACTCTTAAGTCCGGTATCAAAGTGCCAGATATGATCGAATATCCGCATAATATCGGGCTTACCATATTGGGACATGGAGACCGCATGGAAGCGGTATTGCTGATGCAGTTGCAGATTTTTTATCTGATGGATTAGTGAGTTCGGCAGACGCTGGGCAATGAAATCTGAGATAACAACAGCATCAGCATTTTTCCAACATTTTTCTTTCATTTTTTCTATTGTGCTTGTCAGACAAAAAGCGAGATCTGTCCCTCCTTTGAAAGTTTGGCTGAGAAAACGAATAGCTTGCTCCAGACCATCTGGTGAAGATAGTTCATAGTGCACAATTCCTGTCGTAAATAGCATGATATGACAGTTGCGATTATCAGCTAGAGCAATGCGTAACAGTGCCAGACAAAAGGCTTTGGCGCATTTTTCATTGAATTTCCCCATAGAACCGGAAGTATCCACACAAATAATAAATGGTCCTCGTGGTTTTTCTTCCTGGCTATAATGAGTGACTGGCCGTAATGTTGTTTTTTCTCGCCAGTTATCACCTTGTAAGCGATAGGTCAGGAGTTTTTTTTCCACTAATTTGCGATAAAACTCGTATTCCAGATCTTCAATTCCTAATATCGCTAATTCTATTGGCAATAGGCGCAGAATATCATCACTTTGTCCGATACCATTTACCTGTTCAGGAACGGTATCGGGTGTTCGTTCGATTGTCGTAACTGGTTCGAAAGAATGGTTTTCTTGTGGTTTTGATTTTGCAGATTGGCTGCGTCCAAGTAATTGAGCTAATTTTTTCAGTTCCGGCTGTTGGTGAAGAAATTCACTATAGCGGATCAATAACTGCTTATCATTTTGGGAATGATTTAACTGACTTTTGCTCATATCCCATAATCGCCCTGCTGCCCTATCATTTTCACTAAAAACAGGATCAAGATTACCGCTTAGTGTCAGCCTTTGTTGCAGTTCTGCCAGTAATTGCTCTTTTTCTTGCTCTAGCAATTGCTTATGGAAGGTTGTAGTTTGCAGGATCAAACTGATCCTCCATCGTTGAATAAATAGAATTTGTAGTGTATTTGAATCAGCAATGGTGTTGGTTGAGAGTTTCTGTGCTTCTTCACTAAAAGGGGATTCAATTCGGTTCAGCGTTTCTAAAATATCGGGGAGTTTAAGGTAAAAATGATTTGTATTGGCAGAGAGTAATTGTTGATATAATTGAAATTCTTCGGCCAGAGTTGCAGGAATGAGCGCTTCTTTAATCCTTTGTTGTAAATCGTGTTTCCAGCCAGGGATATCTTTTAATAGCGCACGTTTCAAGCGAGGATGTTTTTCAAAAAAGATAGCTAACTGAGGTGAAGCTAAAAGCGTTAATATGATCTCTTCTATCATCTCTCCTTCGTTTATTGACAGTAAAAGATCAAGGGTTGTCAGACTAATCATTTATTTAGCTGCCTATTTTTAATTTCAACTGCTTAATTTTATCTGATAACTGAATAAAGCTTTGCTCTATCGTAGCAAGCCAATGACTTTCAATAAATAGACATGGCTGATGCTGATTAAACAGTTGGTGTTGGTGATGGATTTCTTGATTAACTTTTTCCAATCTTTCCAGCCACTCGCTGTTTTCTTCATTTTGCTGATGAACTGGTAAATATAGCGTGGATGAACGGCGGCTGATATCAAAAATCTCTGGCTGATGCGCTGAATTAACTTTGGCTGCTATATTTTGTGGAAAACCAATGCCGTTCAGACGGGCTGATAATTCTCTGCCTTTGTTTATCCAGATATTCAACGCTTTTTTTTCCAATTCAATGAAATTAACTTTAATATCATGGAGATGAAGAGGTGTATGCAGGAATAGAATCAATTTTTCTTCATTGATATGAGCGGGTAGCGAATATTGTATTTTACGCCCAAACAGACTGGTTTGTTTTTCCAGTTTTAACGCCTGCTGATCATTTTTATCCTGACGGGCTTGAGTCCATTGGTGATAAAGCAAATCAATTTGTTGAGATAATATTCTTTGCCGATATGCCTGTTCGGTCATGAGAATATTCAAGTATTGGGGTAATAATTTAAAAGAGTGAAGATCATACCACAGGCAATCTTTCAGTAATATTAAATCAAGAGGTGATATTTCTTTTCTGCCATTGAAGAAAGCACTGGCTTGTAATAAATGAATGGCTTTTTTCCAGCGCCTGTCTGAAACGTAAGGTGAATGTTCTGTTGCATCAAGTTGCTGGCGTAGATGATAGATAATATCAAAACAACTCTCTGGTAGAACTATTTTATCAATCTCTTTTTGCCATTGATGGAATTCTTCACTTGTTATTTGAATGTCTGCCGGAACAGGGTTATCATTTTCATTTTTGTGGCTAGTGAGTAACGCTCGGAAATTCTTCTTTTCTTGAATTTTATCCAACCAGATACGAATTAGCATTCTGTCATAAAGTGCCTCCAGACTGTTATCTGCTTCGGGCAGCTCATTGGATGCTGTTATAAGTAATCGCATTGGAATTTTCTCTTCTGTATCCCCATTTCTGAATTTTCTTTCATTAATTGCAGTCAGTAGGGTATTAAGAATTGCCGGACCGGCTTTCCATATTTCGTCAAGGAAGACAATTTCAGTTTCAGGTAAATATCCGTTGGTTAGGCGTTGGTAACGTCCTTCTTCTTTTAGTGCTTGAATAGAAAGAGGGCCGAAAATTTCTTCAGGGGTTGAAAAGCGAGTCATCAGATATTCAAATGCTCTGGCATCACGAAACGCAAATTTCAATCGGCGGGCTATCAAACTTTTTGCAATACCTGGAGGGCCGAGTAGAAAAACACTTTCTCCACACAATGCAGCTAGCAAACATAAACGAATAGTCTGTTGTCTTTCATACAGACCACTTTCCAGATAGTGACTTAAGCAAACTATTTTTTCTGCTAATAGCATAATTTGTACCAATATTATCTGTTGGATTAGATAGAACCTAATTCGCCTTCTCCAGAGATTTTAATCATTATTTGTTGATGTAGACAATATTTACCTTAAAAATCGATTCAGCGTCAAATATTCAATAAGTTAACGTTTTTTTTCGTTTCTTTTATTAACGAAACGTTTCGATAGTGATCACATTTTTGCATCACTAATGTTGCATTTTAAATATTACTTTCTATATTACTCAATAGCGAAACGTTTCGCTAATGGAATAAAAAAATGAAAAAAGGTGTATTACTTAATTCTGAAATTTCAGCCGTAATTTCTCAGCTAGGGCATACTGACCAGATTACAATTGGTGATGCTGGATTACCAATTCCTCCTTTAGCCCAGCGGATTGATTTAGCGCTAACCCAGGGAATTCCCAGTTTTATATCCGTTCTTAATGTCGTTACACAAGAAATGCAGATTGAAGCGGCATTTTTAGCTGAGGAGATTATTGACTATAATCCTTTGATACATCAATTAATATTAACTCAAATTAAAGAGCTTGAGAAACAGCAAGGGAATTCAATTACTGTAGACTATATTAATCATAATATGTTGAAAGAAAAAACAAAACATAGCCGAGCGGTGATTCGCACAGGAGAGCATTCTCCTTATGCCAATATTATCCTTTGTGCTGGTGTGACTTTCTGAGGTGATGATGCAGCCTGTACTGGAACTAAAAGGAATTAGTAAATCTTTTCCTGGTGTCAAAGCATTATCTGGCGCGGCACTACGTGTTTACCCGGGTAAAGTGATGGCTCTGGTAGGGGAAAATGGTGCAGGTAAATCCACGATGATAAAAGTGTTGACTGGAATATATACCAGAGATACAGGCACGGTTCATTACCTAGGAAAAGAAGTGATTTTTTCTGGCACTAGATCCTCTCAGGAAGCGGGGATCGGGATTATCCATCAGGAATTAAATCTTATTCCCCAACTGACCATTGCTGAAAATATTTTCCTGGGACGCGAATTTGTTAATAAATTCGGTGCGATTGACTGGGAAAAAATGCATCAGGAAGCCGATCGCCTGTTAAAAAAATTGAATCTAAGTTACAGCAGTCACCGTTTAGTCGCTGAACTTTCTATCGGTGATCAACAAATGGTTGAAATTGCTAAAGTGCTGAGTTTTAAATCCAAAGTGATCATTATGGATGAGCCAACTGATGCGCTGACCGATACAGAAACTGAATCATTATTTCGCGTAATACATGAACTAAAATCTCAGGGATGCGGTATTGTTTATATTTCCCATCGTTTGAGAGAAATTTTTGAAATTTGCGATGATGTGACGGTATTCCGTGATGGGCAATTTATTGGTGAAAAGTCGGTAAAAGAGCTAAAAGAAGAGACTCTGATTGAAATGATGGTTGGGCGAAAACTGGAAGATCAGTATCCTCGCCTGAATTTACCTCGGGGTAAGAAACGACTTGAGGTTAAGCAGATTTCTGGTTCCGGTGTGACAAATGCCAGTTTTTCTCTTTATAGCGGGGAAATTTTGGGTATATCAGGGCTAATGGGGGCTGGCCGCACTGAATTGATGAAAATTATTTATGGTGCGTTGCCAAAAGCTCAGGGGCAAATCACATTGGATGGAACCCCCATTGTAATTCGTAACCCTCAGGACGGGTTAGCGTGTGGGATTGTTTATATTTCAGAAGATCGTAAACGTGATGGCTTAGTTTTAGGAATGTCAATCAAAGATAATATGTCTCTTACTGCCTTACGTTATTTCAGTAACCGGTTAGGTGGTCTTAATCATAAAGAAGAACAGAATGCAGTGAGTGACTTTATTAAATTGTTTAGTATCAAGACACCTTCAATGGGACAGGCTATTGGTTTACTTTCTGGTGGTAATCAGCAAAAAGTAGCTATTGCCCGTGGATTAATGACCAGACCAAAAGTTCTTATTTTGGATGAACCTACGCGTGGTGTAGATGTTGGCGCAAAAAAAGAAATTTATCAGTTAATTAATCAATTCAAGAAAGAGGGATTAAGCATTATTCTCGTTTCTTCTGAAATGCCAGAAGTGATAGGAATGAGTGATCGTATTTTGGTTATGTGTGAAGGCCAGATCAGCGGAGAATTTTTTGCTGAACAGGCAACTCAAGAAGTTTTGATGGCAGCGGCTGTAGGCAAACAATATGGAGCGATTCAGGAGTAATTCAGTATGAATTCTAATATATCACCGACATTTAAACGTTGGTTTACTAAAGAGTGGTTACTGAAACAAAAGTCACTGATTGCGTTGCTAGTGCTGATAGCAGTAGTTTCTTCTCTTAGCCAAAATTTTTTCACTTTAAATAACTTGTTTAATATTCTGCAACAAACATCAGTCAATGCCATTATGGCTGTTGGGATGACATTGGTTATCCTGACATCGGGTATTGACCTGTCTGTTGGTTCATTGCTTGCGTTAACAGGTGCAATAGCAGCTTCATTGGTTGGTACGGAAATTAATGCTCTGGTGGCTATTGTGAGTGCTTTGGCTTTAGGTGCTGCAATTGGTGCTTGTACAGGAATAATAATTGCTAAAGGTAAAGTACAGGCCTTTATTGCCACTCTAGTCATGATGTTGTTACTTCGTGGAATAACCCGTGTCTATACTGATGGTAGCCCAATAAATACAGGATTCAGTGATAATGCGGATCTGTTTGGCTGGTTTGGTATTGGTCGTCCACTGGGAATTCCTACTCCAGTATGGCTGATGTTGATAGTTTTTGTTATCGCATGGTATATCCTGCATCACACCCGTTTAGGTCGTTATATTTATGCCTTGGGGGGGAATGAATCGGCTACCCGTTTATCTGGTATCAATATCGATAAAATTAAAATTATCGTTTACTCCTTATGTGGTTTACTGACGGCATTGGCAAGTATTATTGAAGTTGCTCGTCTTTCTTCTGCTCAACCTATGGCAGGGGGAGGTTATGAATTAGATGCTATTGCTGCCGTAGTACTGGGAGGAACTCGCCTGGCTGGTGGTAAGGGATTAATTATTGGTACTTTGATTGGTGCACTAATCCTCGGTTTTTTAAACAATGGCTTAAACTTATTAGGTATTTCTTCTAACTATCAGATGATTGTTAAAGCAATTGTAATATTGTTGGCAGTTCTGGTTGATAACAAAAGTGGTCAATAACCTCACCCTACAGGAAATAACACGATGAAAGTGAAGAAATTAGTAACAATTTTATCTGCTGTTGCGTTAAGTATGACTGTAAGTGTAAATGCATTGGCGAAAGACACTATCGCGTTAGTCATTTCTACACTGAATAATCCATTCTTTGTCACAATGAAAGATAGCGCTCAAAAAGAGGCGGATAAGTTGGGCTATAACCTAATTGTATTGGATTCTCAGGACAATCCAGCGAAAGAATTAGCTAATGTTCAGGATTTGACAGTACGTGGTACTAAACTCATGCTAATTAACCCGACTGACTCCGATGCTGTTAGTAATGCCATTATTATGGCTAACAATGCCAAAATTCCGGTCATTACTCTAGATAGAATAGCGAATAAAGGTACTGTTGTCAGTCATATTGCTTCTGATAACCGCTTGGGGGGTAAAATAGCGGGTGATTTTATCGCCGAAAAATTAGGGAATGAAGCTAAAATTATTCAGCTAGAAGGTATTGCCGGCACTTCTGCTGCCCGTGAACGTGGTGAAGGATTTAATAAGGTAGCACAGGAACATAAATTTAACGTGCTAGCTAGTCAGCCTGCTGATTTCGATCGTACCAAGGGATTGAACGTTATGCAGAACTTACTGACGGCTCATCCGGCTGTACAAGCTGTATTTGCTCAGAATGATGAGATGGCGTTAGGTGCTTTGCGCGCTTTACAGACAGCAGGTAAAAGCGATGTATTAGTTGTTGGTTTTGATGGTACTGGAGATGGTATCAAAGCTGTTCAACGTGGAAAACTAGGAGCGACAATCGCTCAGCGTCCTGATCAAATTGGTATCGTTGGTGTTCAGACTGCAAATAAAGTGCTGAGAGGCGAAAAAGTTGAAGCCGTCATTCCTGTGGAATTGGAGTTAGTTATTAAAAAATAAACCGGTATTTGTGCCGTTACTCATTGATGGTGGTGACGGTATAATTGAAAAGGAATAAATGTAATGAGTACAGCAAAACTTGCGGTGCTTGGTAGTATTAATGCTGACCATATTTTGAATCTTAAGTCATTTCCTCGTCCGGGGGAAACGGTGATCGGGGAACAATATCAAGTTGCTTTTGGGGGTAAAGGTGCTAATCAGGCGGTAGCAGCAGGCCGCAGCGGTGCTGACATTACATTTATTGCTTGTGTTGGTGAGGATGATATTGGTTTTCGTATCTGTCAGCAGTTAGCAAAGGATAATATTAAAACTTCTGGCATTGAAGTGGTTAAAGGAGAAACAACGGGTGTAGCGTTGATTTTCGTTAATCAGCAAGGTGAAAACGTTATTGGTATCAATGCAGGCGCTAATGCAGCGTTGACACAGGAATATTTCTATCGCTACCAAAATATTATTGAGGAAGCAGATGCATTATTGATGCAACTTGAGTCTCCATTGGAAACAGTGCAACTTGCTGCAACAATAGCTAAACAAAATAATACAAAAGTAATACTCAATCCGGCGCCGGCCCGAAAATTATCTGATCAATTGCTCTCATTGGTGGATATCATTACACCGAATGAAACTGAAGCGGAATATCTCACTGGAATTAAAGTAGAAAATGATTCAGATGCGGAAAATGCGGCTCAAATACTGCATGGTAAAGGTATTGAAACAGTAATTATCACATTGGGTAGCCGTGGGGTATGGTTGAGTGAAAGTGGTCAGAAAGGAAAAATTGTTCCGGGATTTAAAGTTAACGTTGTAGATACTGTTGCGGCAGGAGATACTTTCAACGGTGCGCTGGTGACAGCATTATTAGAAAGAAAATCCATGTCATCTGCCATACGATTTGCTCATTCTGCTGCTGCGATAGCGGTAACCCGTCAGGGAGCTCAGCCTTCCGTCCCGTGGCGAAATGAAATTGATGTATTTTTAACTGAACAGGATTAACTGTGGCTACAATGAAAGATGTTGCTCGTTTTGCAGGCGTTTCTACATCAACTGTATCTCATGTTATTAATAATAATCGTTATGTCAGTGATGGTGTAAAAAAGAAAGTTAATGATGCGATTGAGCAATTGAATTATGCGCCATCAGCGCTTGCACGAAGTCTTAAAATCAAGCAAACAAAAACCATTGGTATGTTGGTCACGACCAGTAATAATCCTTTTTATGCTGAAATTGTAAGAGGGGTTGAACGAAGCTGCTATGAGCGTGGTTACAGCCTTATCTTATGTAATACAGAAGGTGATGCCAAACGAATGGATTACAGCATGGAAACGTTGCTGCAAAAGCGAGTAGATGGGGTGCTGATTATGTGTACTGAAAATCAACACAACTCCTGTGATGTTTTGCGCCGTTATCCTCCTTTACCTATGGTTATGATGGATTGGTCTCCATTTGATATTGTCGGTGATGTTATTCAGGACAACTCCTTGTTGGGAGGAGAGATGGCCACTAATCACCTTATTAGCTGTGGTTTTAAAAAAATAGCTTGTATTGCAGGTCCACAAGATAAAACACCTGCTAATCATCGATTGAAGGGATATAGAAAGGCAATGGCAAATGCTGGCCTTATTATTCCTGACGGATATGAAATTTACAGTGATTTTGAATTTGCTGGTGGTTTTAAATCAATGCAGAAATTACTACAACATCCAGAACCGCCAGAAGCTGTTTTTGCAGGAAATGATGCAATGGCTGTTGGCGCTTATCAGGCTCTGTACCAAGCGGGACTTTCTGTGCCGGATGATATTTCCATCATAGGTTATGATGATATCGACCTTGCCCCTTATATGATCCCACCATTGACAACCATTCATCAGCCAAAAGATAAGTTAGGAAAGCTGGCTGTTGATACTTTGCTTTATCGGATGGATAACCCAGAAAGCAATCCTAAATTGTTAGTATTAACTCCGACACTGATTGAGCGTAGCTCAGTTTCTCGTTCTTAAATGTTCTTTCTCTTGATCATGTTATCGCCATCTTCCTTATGTAATAACAGGAAGGTGGAAGAAGAAAGTAAAGTGATTATTCCTACGGTAATAAAAGTACTGTGGAAGTTATCAACTGTTGTTCCATAAGGCATAGATTCATAGAAACGAAGAATAGCCGCACTTACTGCAACACCGAAGCTAATAGATAACTGCTGAGTTACAGCTAATAAACTATTTCCTGAACTGGCATTATTATCGGTTAGATCAGCGAGAGTAATGGTATTCATCGAAGTAAATTGAATGGATACAGCCATACCCAGTAAAAATAGTGGAATAGATAAAAGAACAGCGGGCATTCCAGGTGATTGCAGTGAAAATTGAGAAATCATTAATCCAATAATAATGGTTATGCTAACCAGCGTTTTACGATACCTAAAGCGAGTTAATACATGAGTAACGAAAGATTTGGCTATAACAGAACCAATAGCGGTTGGTGCCATCATCATTCCGGCAATGAGTGCTGAATAACCAAATCCAACTTGTAGCATCAAAGGCATCAGGAAGGGAATGCAACCAGTTCCCAAGCGTGTAACAATATTACCTATAATACCGATAGAGAATGTGCGAATACGGAATAATTTCAGGCTGATAAGGGGTTGGGGTTGTTTTCTAGCATGCATCAGATAACCAAATAATATCATAAAACCACCAACCATCATTGTCAGAGGTATATAGCCGGGTAACGAACTCTCTCCTAGTAAATCCAAACTGACAGAAACCATTATTAAACTCAGCCCAAAAAGTATGAAACCGAAAAAATCGAATGAACGTTTTGGCATTGTAAAATTAGGCATATGCTTTTTAGCGTAAATAATCCCCAATAAACCGATTGGAATGTTGATAATAAATATCCAGTGCCAGGTAGCATAAGTGACTAATAGCCCACCGAGCATGGGACCAAGAATTGGCCCTACTAACCCTGGCATGGTGACAAAATTCATAACAGGTAGAAGTTCGCTGCGTGGGTACGCACGTAATAAAGCAAGACGGGCAACTGGCATCATCATTGCGCCACCAATGCCTTGAATTACACGTGAAACAACGAGAAAAGCTAAATTACCTGACAAAGCACAGGCAAGGGAGCCTAAAGAAAATAAGGATACAGCAAACATAAATATCCGACGGGTACCGAAACGATCTGCTAACCAGCCACTGACTGGAATTAGCAAAGCGACAGTCAGAGTATAGCTGACAACAGCAGATTGCATTGCCAGAGGTGAATGTTTGAGGCTTTCAGCAATAGCGGGCAATGCTGTGTTGAGAATTGTTGCATCTAAAGCTTGCATAAAGAAAGCTATTGCAGCAATCCAGGGTAGCCCCGCCATATTACGAGCGGTTTTTACCATTAATAATCCTGCTTATTTTATCTAGCTAATGTTTGGTTAGATATTAATCTAATGCACTACTATATAAGATCATTCGCGTTCTGTTAATAACTTTTAGCAAGCGAGAAGTGCGCTGTGACTGTCACCTTGGATGATTGAATTGACAATTGTTTTATGAGTTTCCAGTTGTACAACTTTATCGGAAATAACAGCTTCGAAGTAGTTCTGGTATACCAAATAAAATAAGTTGGTAAAAGAGCATAGGAATGGATTTCCACAAGATTTATAAATGGTGTAGTGAAACTGGTAATCAATCTCTATCCATTTTTCCCGGTTAAAATTTTCTTTTAGTAGATACATTTCATCTATCTGTAAGAGCTGCTTCTTTTGTTTTTGTGTGGCATTTTTGTGCAGCAAGAAAGCAAGCTAATAAATCCTGATCGAGGAAATTCCAATGAATCGTTGGCATGATTCGAGTACCAATACGTGGGCGAGGTAATAGCATACCTTTGGATGCAAGTATTTTTATTGCTTCACGAACAGAAGTTCTGTTGACGTCAAATTGTTCAGCTAAAAGGTAAGAAAGGTTTTTCTGGGAAGCTTTTCTTTGTTCTTTAAATTGCATTTGTTCTTTAAATTGCATATAGATTTGGACCCTTTCCCGCATTTATCTACTCAATAGTACTTTAGTTTGGGAATAATTATTGTCGATGTCATCAAATTCGTATGAAAAAAACACAAAAGCACGGATTTTGTTGGAAAAATCCGCAAATAAAACTTTTTTTCAAATAAATGCTTGCCAGCGTCAAAGAACGCCCTATAATGCGCCACCACTGACCGACACAACGCTGATAAATATTGTGAGGTCGGGCAGAGAAAAAGCCAACAGGCCCTTGACTCTGCGGGCGAACAGCGTAATATACGCAGCCCGGCTGAACGAGAATATTATTTTTTATTTCAGCCTGCTCTTTAACAATTAATCAGACAATCTGTGTGGGCACTCACAAGACCGTATCACAAAA